>DQAA01000278.1:1030-12921 GCA_003523465.1 Pseudomonas sp. | reverse complement strand
TAGGGGTTTTGTCTTTTCCGCGCAAGTTTCGCGTAAGAAAATCCAGAGAATGCGGAGCCGAATGGCCCCGCGACCCACTAGTTAATCAACCTTCTGAAACAAGGTTTCGAATGCTGCACGCTGAATGAGCTCATGCATGAAGTGATAGGTCACGCTGTTCTCTTCAGTCTGCGAGGTGGCCTTGATCTTGGTAAAACCATCGCTCAGCAAGATCGCCTGTCTTAACACGGTTGCCCGAACCCAAGGATCGAAGAACGCATAGACGGCCCTGTATAACGATTTCTGCTCTATAGCTGCGGTATCTGTGCGGAATCTCAATACAGGCAACCAGGCAGGATGAATGACATCACCATCGTCGAGTCCCGGTGCCATGTAAAAGCAGGTTGCCGAGGTGCAGCCCTTCATCAGTTGTGACCAGAGCGCGCAATCCGCGCCTCGTACGTCCGGCAGAAAGCCCGGATGGACATGAATGAATTTCAAGTGCTGCAGTTCCAGCAGCGTTTTCGGCACGATACCGCCACCTGTGAACAGGATCTGGCTATCCGGCAACGATGCCAGTCGCGCAAGCAGGCGCTCATCTCCCAGATCATCTACCAGCAGTTGTTCAATATTGGCCGAGTACTCCTTTAGATCACGCAGTGCCAGAGCATCATCGATTACCTCGGAGGAAAACCCGAAAGCGTTTTCTACTTCCTTCCTCATGCCGCGATACAAGTTCGCCTCGGTGCGTTGAAGCACGCCTGACCAATAATGGATGCTGTTGCGCTGTCGAGACTGTGCGTAAGCCAAGCGCAGGCCGTGTGGGAGCAAGCGTCCTACAGGCTTCTTGCTGGCCAGGTCTTTCGCGGATATCAACTGAATGATCCGCTCCGGTACAAGCCCCATGTCTTTCAGTGTCGCCAGGTAGGCACGAGCGATCGGCCCTTCCCAAAACAGAACGGTGAGCGGCAGGGTACTTTCGCCAGAGCCTTTAGCGAACAAAGGAACAGACGTTGCGGAGGGAGGACTTGGACGTATGTACCCGGTAAAAAAGTTGCCAGCGGCGGCCTGCACGAAGCCCACCAGGTCCTGCTCCAGATCGACGCTCCGCTCTCGCAGAAAATCCAGCAATTTGAGCACTGCATTGAGCCGTTTCGCGGCCTCGGCGAAGCTACGCGCCTGTACCAGGCGCGTCATATCCTTCATCAGCAGCAATAACGCCAGCGTTGACGGCGCATCGCCCATTAGTTCAGTACTGGCCCGCCGGCCACTGGAAAGGTAACTGCCATACAGGCAGCTGGATATCTCGACGCGCTTGCCCAGAAATGCCAGCAACCCAAATTCTGCAGCGCCCCATTCGTCTTGTCCGGCGCAGGCGATAACCTTCGCTGCCGTATCGAAATACGCACCTTCAAGAGGTGCAGGAGCCGTAATGGACAGGTATCGGCTGATATAGCGGTCGATCATTGGGTAACCCTTCAACCTTTGGCAATTTTCTGGTGGACGACTTGCAGGATATTGGCAACGGTCCAATACAGGACCATCCCCGCCGGGAACGAATAGAACAGGACGAAAAAGCCGAGCCCCATGACAGCTGAGGAGATCGCCTGGCGGGTGGCGGATTGGCCGTCTGGAACCGAGGCCAGCTTGATGCTCGCCAGACTAGTGAGCGCCATCAGCACCGGCAGCAGGTTGAAGTAAGCGCCGAACAGCGGCAGGTCGATGCCCAGGGGAAAGAGCTGGTCAGGTTCCGCCAGAGTCTTGATCCACAGGAAAGAGGCTTCGCGCAACTCGAAGGTCTGTCCCAGCAGGTGGAACAAGGCAACGAACACCGGTACCTGGATAAGGACGATCAGCAACGGTTTCAGTCCCGCCAACGGGCTGACCTTATGGCTTTCATACAGCTGGAGAATCCGCTCGCTCTGTTCCCCACCCTTGTACCGTCGGCGAATCTCTTGCAGCTCGGGCTGGATCCGCGCCTGGATCGCGGCGAATTTCTTCTGTGCCGAGATGGTTTTTTGCGCCATGGGGTGCATGACCAGACGGATCAGCACCGCCAGCAGAATGATGGAGATCCCCCAGCTGCCAACGATCTGTTGAATGAACTCGAGGACATGCATGATTCCAAGGCTCAACCCGCGCATCCAGCTCCACAGACTGGAAAACAACAGGCCACCAAGGTCGGGGTCGGTGCTGGTGAGCGCTTGATACGCTTTGCCTCCGCCGAACACATTCCACTGGAAATGCTGCGGTTCGGTGCTTGCAGCAACCGGCAAGCGGATGTCGATGGAGGTCTGGAAGGAGGCGAGTGTGGCCTGTTGTTCAGGCAGTTGCGGCACGCTTGCCTGCCACGTCGAACCCCGTGCGTTATCGTTGGCAGCGCTGAGGATCAATGCCAGATAGCGGCTTTGCAGGCCCAGCCAATCCGCTCCCGGTGCTTGCGTCGACGGGAAGTCGTGAACCTCACCCAGGCGCTGGGTCTCGACGCCGTTGGCGTCGTGGTAAACCAGTTCAGTGAATGAATAGATGCTTTGCCCCATGCCAAGCCCATGAGCAGGCTTCTCGCCAACGCCTGGGCCGACGTGCAGTTCAAGGCCGTTGTCGGCACGGACGCCAGCGTGTTCCAGGTGCAATGCCACGCTGAAGTCCGCGCGCCACTCCTGCTCTGGCAAATTCCAGGTTGCCACCAGGGTAAAAGGTTGCCCAGGCTGCTCCAGTACCATGACCAGCGTATCTGCAGTCTGGCTTCGAACTTTCCAGCCACCGGCCAACGTCTCCCACTCGCGCAAGTCCTTGCCGGCCAGTTTGCCGCTCAAGGCAAATAACCGTCCGCCAGGAGTAGCCATGTCCTGCGCCTCGCCGCTCGCATCATGCAGCGACGGCAGGCGCCAATGCTGAACACTGGCATCCGCAAGGTTGAATTGCAGGTTCAGGCTGGAGTTGGCGAGGGTGACGGCAGAGGCTGAGGCAGTACCCGCCAGGGAGAGCAACAGGAGAAGGAGCCAGGCGGAGGGGCGGAACGTGATCAGGGACATATCGGACTTTTCGGCAGGGGCCAGTCGGGGAGCTTGACTGGCGTATGGGTGTGCACCAGGCGTCCATGCCCTGAGGGAAGCGTTGGGGTGGCCCTTACTTCTTGTCGCTGTGCTCTTCTTTCTTGGTGATGTCCTTGCGCAGGCCGAGCAGGCGCAGCAAGCGATGCCAATACAGCTTGAGCACCATGGCCACTGCCGCCAGGGCGCCAAGGATGCCTTGCAGCATTGCGCTGCCGGTACCCGGATCCAGATAGGCGAAGGCGTTGATCGGCAGAACGAGAAGGCACAGCAGGGCAATCAGGGAAACATCGTTTTTTGGCATGGAGAGGTTCCTCATCATCGGTTTATCAGTGATGTCAGATAGGCAGCGGCTGTAGCGCCGCTAGTGCCGTTGTTGAAAATCCAGCGTTGACGGGCTTCGCGTAGCGACGCTTGCCATTGCTCCGGTTCATTGGCCAATGCCTGGGCGATCTCGCCGAGGTCGCCCAGACGCTCGGTGGGCACGACGACCCCAAGCTCTTCCCGAATCCGTACTTCGATGGGTTCTATTTCGAGTCGGCCGTAGTCGGGGTTCAATACCTTGCGCGGTACATCGACGAAGATCACCGGGCGTTCCTGGCCAAAGGCAAACTCCAGCGCCGCGCCCGACCAGTCGCTGAGCATGATGTCCGAGGCCAGCAGAGAGGCGTTGCCATCACCGTCTTCATCCAGGCGAAAACGAGGATCGTCGCGATACTGCCGGGCGATCTCGTCGAGCTTCGACGCCGCGAACTTGCGGGTCCTCGGATGAGGACGAAGGATCACTCGCAAGCCGGCATCGATCAGTGGCTTTACCGCGTCGATACCGTGCTGTTCGATCAGGCCGTTCACCCCCCAGGTCGGCGCGACCAGCACCTGGATCGGTTCGCCCCCCCGCTGCAAAGGGCCGGCATGACCCCGCTCGAGAATGCCGTCGAGGCGACCATAGCCATGCTCCACCAGTGTTTTCGCTGGCAGCCCCAGGGCTTGCTCCCGTGCGCGGGTTTCCGCGACATGGTGCGGGCCCGCGCAAAGGATGGAATCGAAATGATCGAACGCCTCGGCCCGGTAGATCATGTGAGTACTGACCATGGAATGGTGCAGGTAGACGTAGTGCACCGGGCAGGGCGAGCGCTTGATATGGAAGCTCTGCAAGTCCGGCATGGTCATCAGCAGTACATCGGCGTCGAGGGTGGAAAAGAACAGCGTGCGCATGCTGCCTTCGCCAACGTAGAAGGTGTGCATGCCCTCCGGGGAATCGCGCAGCAGCGGATCGTCCAGCGCCGACGTCACATAAAGCACGGGCAGGTCATGCTCACGGCGTAAAGACCGGAACACCGGCTCGAACCAGGACCAGTAACCCCGTCCCTCGGAATAGAACACGATCTTGCGCTCTGACCGAGGCACGCGCTTGAAGGCTCGCAGTCCTTGCCATTCCTGCCGCAACCGGCGCAGTGCGGCGAACATGCTCAGGCCCCGAGCCGGATGAAGGAATCCAGCGTTCCGTTTCGCAGCATCTGGTGATACTGGTCCAGGTCCTCGACGGTATCCACCTCCAGCCAGCCGTTGTCGGTGAACGCCGCGCGGGCGCGCCAGCCGCTGTCGATCAGGCTTTGCAGGAAGGTCGTCATGTACATGTTGTCGAAGTCCTTGCCATCGCGCACGAGGCCGCGGTCCATCTGTTTCCATGCCTGGCGGAAGGCCGCCACATGATCACCGCGGACCTTGATCAGGCCCATGTACTGGCCCTGGATTTCGCTGTAGTCCCTGGGCTTCCTGCCCAGTTCGACAATGTGGTCCTTGGCATCCAGCTTCAGGGTTTCGGCGTCAGCGAGGGGGTTGTCCATGCGGATCTCCCAGAACCGCCGCCATTGCCGGTCAATCGCGATCGCCAGCGGCGCGTCGGTGTCCAGCAAGCTGTCCAGCACGGAAGGCTGGTAGATGATGTCGCCGTAGGCGATCAGCAGGTCTTCACCGTCCACCATTCGGTGTTCGGCGCAGAACAGGGTGGCGACCATATTGGTTTCGGCGAAGCGCGGATTGATCACCAGTTCGGTGCCCTGGTCGCGCAGGCAGTCGGCGCGATAGCCGCCGATCAGGGTGATGTCGTGCAGGTCCTTGGCCCGCAGCACGTCGAGTTGCCGGTGCAGCAGGGCCCGGCCGTCCAGTTCGACCAGGCATTTCGGGCGCTCGTCGGTATAGGGGCGCAGCCGCGTGCCTTGTCCGGCCGCCAGGATGATTACGCGCATGGGGTGTCCTTGCGGAAGAAGAGATGACGAATAAGGGCGGCGTCCAGCCCGGCGTTGGCTGATGGCCGCTCGGGATGCCACATGATGGCGATCCACGGCAGTGTTTGATGAACCGCGGCCTCGATGCTGCCGTCTGCGGCCACGACCCTGGCGTGCAGGTCGGGCGCCAGGCCGGCCTGGGCAATGCCCCAGTTGTGAAAGCTGTTGACCTCGGCATAGCCAGCGAAGCGAGCATCGGTACTGACGGCGGAAACGTCGTGCATGCAGCCGGCATGTCCCGACAAGGGAGCCAGGTCGCCGCCCAGGAAGTGATTGAGCATCTGCATGCCCCGGCACACGCCGAGTACCGGCAGATCCCGGTCCCTGGCCAGGGACAGCAGGGTGTGCTCGGTACGGTCGCGTTCCAGCGAGGCATTGCTCGCCCCGGGGAGGTGGCAAAGGTCGTTACCGCCGCTGAGAATCAGCCCGGAAACCTTTTGCCGCTCAAACCATTGCTGCGGTTGCGCCAGACCGTTGGGCACCGGCACCAGGTCGAGGCCCAGGCCTTCCAGCAATGCAGCCCAGCGCTGGTCCAGGCAATCGCGCTGCTCGCCATGGGTGGCAACCCGTTCTACCCGTTGGGTGATTGCGATACGCATCATTGGATCACCCGCAGGGTACGGTTGCCGGCGTCCAGCTCCAGCACGCTGGCGACGGCCAGCGTACGGTAACGGGTCTCACCGACCCCCAGCGCCGCCGGCAAGCCGAACTCCGCGGCGCGTATCGCCATATGCGAATTGGCGCCGCCGTACAGGGTGATCAATCCGGCGATCTGCCGGCCAAACAGCCAGTCATAGCCGGGATCGGCTTGCGGGATCAGGGCGATCTTGCCGCTCAGGTCCTGGCCGTCATCGCCCTCGCCGATAACCACGCAGGCGGCACGGATTCCCGCGGTGCCGACGAAGTTGGGCTGGGTGGCGGGATACTGGAACACACCCAGGTCCTCGCCACGGCACAGCAGGGGCGGCAGTTCGATCATCCGTTGCTGCTGGTGCAAGGCCTGGTTGCGGTGTGCCGCCTCGCCGAGAAATTGCGCGAGGGTGGCNNCTGGCTCTGCCGTAACGTTGCCGTCGGCCACAAGGGTGTCGATATCCAGGTACGCCAGCCTGTCGCGGGGCAGCCCCAGTGCTTCGCCCCATTCGACCAGTTCGTCGAGGGCCAGCGACAGGTTGCGGGTAAAGGCGAACTTGGCGTACTCGCGGCCTTCGATGGCCTGGCGCAGGAACTGCTCCAGGGTGTCGGCGTCCTGCGCCAGTCCGGCCTCGGCCAGCGCGGCGACAAAGCGCGGACGAGCCCGTTGCCACAGTTGCCCGGCTTGCTCGCCGGCGGCATCAGGCGGCGTGCTGGCGCCATTGATGATCGGCCGCAGGTAGCGTTCGGGGTCGGCGCGATAGCTGGGGCAATTGATGTCATAGGTACCGGGGCGCAGGTGTCCGTATTTGTCGACGAACGCCGGCCACTCCAGCTCACCGCGGGCACAGCGCTGGGCATCGTGGCCCAGCTCATGGCTGACGGTACGGATCGAGGCGAGGAAGTCTTCCATTTCCGCGGTGCTTATCACGCCGCTGCTTACGGCTGAACGCAACAGTGTCACCGCGACGAAGGCGCTGCGGGCCAGATGAGCGAAGGGCAGGGTGCCGTACTGGCGGCAATCGAACAGCAGCGCACGGACTTTTTCCAGATGCGACATCGGTTGTTGCCGCAGGTGCTGGAAACGCCGCTCCAGCTTGGCGATCTGTGCCAGGTCGCCCGTATTGCGCAGGATCGCCTCGGCACTGAGCTGGCGCAGCGCATCGCGCAACTGGTCGATTTCGCTGTCGAGGAATCCGCCTTCCCCGGCCAGGCGCTGGCGCCAGCGCTCGAAGTCGAGACTGAAGCAGGTCGGCACCACCTCGAACTCGACCTTGTCGTGCAACCAGGGATGGCGCTCCAGCCAGTCCAGGTAGAAATCGGCCAGACGCGTGGCCAGGCTGTCGTCCAGGCTGGCGGGGATGAACGAGTTGAAGCTGGCGCGGATATCCACGTAGGGATGGCCGGCAAAGTCGATCAGCAACGGCGCCGGGCGCACGTCGCGGTAACCGTACTCGGCGCGCTGGGTCGCCCAGGTCTCGTCCATGATCAACTGCCGGTACAAACTGGCGGCCAGGGGTTGTGGCGTGGTGCCGATGATTTCGGCGGGGTTCCAGTCCGGCATGATGCCGAACAGGGCGCGGCTGCCGACGGTGAAGGGCGGCGCCTTTTGCCGAGCCGCAAAGTCCGCCCGGGCTTTGTCCAGATGGCCGAAGAGGCCGGCGTCATCGCCTTCCCGTTGCGAGTGATCCACCGCGATCGGCCGCACCTGCAGCACATGCAGGCCGGCACTGCGGGTGATGGCGAACTCCACGTCCAGCGAGTCATGACCCAGCAAGGCTTCGATCTCGCGCAGCGCCGGTAGCAAGCCCGCAAGGTGCTGCGGGATATTGGCGCTCGCCGCGTCGGCGTCGCGGCGCATCACCAGGGTCTTGTGCTGGTCGCTGCTGCCGCTGGTGAAGGCCACGCCGCTGGCGAGCACCTCTTCCAGCATGGGCTGGACCAGGACCTGGTTGTGCGGATTGCTGTCGGGGTAGGAGGCAATGACATGCTCGATGGCCGCATGCAATGCCGACAGGTCGGTGCCGTCGATGTCCAGCAGGCTGGCATAGGCACCGGCATTGGAATGGCTGAAACCGTCCTCCGACAGGGCGCTGCTGCGGACCACCAGGCGCTGACCCGGGAAGTGCTGCTGGATGCCTGCCAGTACCGGATGGCGGTTGTCGTGCCATTCGGCCACGGTGAAGCTGACCTGGTCCTCGATGCGGCTGCACTTGACCATGCGCCGCAGGCGCCTGAGGGTCTGGGCCTTGGTGCCGAGGACGAAGTGCGCCAGGTCCCGTGGTTCGTTGAGCTCGGCCCAGTCGCCGAGGACATCGATGGCTTCCACCTGCATGCCGCGGCAGCGCAGCATTTCGATCAGGTCAGACAGGTTGCCCTGCTGGAACTGCGCTTGCAGGCTCGCCTGATGTTCCACCAGGAAGGCCAGCGCCCGGGGACCGAAATGCACGCATCCAACGAACTCCGCCGTCGCCAGCGGTACGGGGATATCGGCGCCCAGGCGGGTGATGGAGCCGTCGTGCAGGGAGACTTTCTCGCAGCGCAGCAGGTCGGCCTCGGTGCGTCCCGCGTAGCGGGTGCGCCATTGGCTGTCGACGGCGACGCAGATATCCGCCTGGCTGGCGCTCAGCGCGGTGGCCAGGCTGCGGCGAAACAGCACGTCGGAATAGGACACCAGGCAATTGTGCTGCCGGCAGAGGTCGACCAGCAGGAACGAGTAGGCCGACCGCGTGCAGTGCCAGTCGGCGTTGACCCAGTAGAGCAGCTCGGGGTAGCGCTCGCGGATCGACTCCAGGCGGTAGCCACCGACGAAGTGCACGCTCGACATCAGCGAGTCGGTTGCATGGATCAGCCAGTCGATGACCCGCACAGGTCCCGAGGCACTGCGCAACGCAGCGTGTTCGTCACCCTGGAAAGGCCTGCCGGCGCCAAGAAAGATTACTGCTGACTGCATGTCGGTTTACCTGTCCCTTGCCCAGTCGCGGCTGCCCGGCAGCCGCGTTGATAGCGGTGTTCTTGTTTCATCAGGTGCGAGGCCCCGCCGAGCAGTGGTGCATCGGTCGGAAAGAGCCTTGAGGAAGCGCGAGATAGTTTATCTCTCGGGTTAATTGAAAATGACATTTAAAACTTGTTGAAGTAGCCAAAAGGGAAAAAAGACGTTGAGAAGTTGCACTTCTCAAACACTGAAAACTGTCTGCTTCCATAACTGCACCCAGGGCGCAAGTATTCCCAAGTGTCAATTGACGCTGCCCTTGCCCTCTCACCAATTGCGCGCCCCGGGCGTCCAGTAACCGAACCCCCAACAGTTGCGAACCGGGTCGACCAACTCTGGGGCCTGCGCCCTGGCATACACACAGGATTGCGTCTGGCCGTGGGCGATCACCTTGTAATCGGTGCCGTCGGATACATAGAGGTACTGGGGCATGCTCTCGCCGCTGCGAGCGGGATCCAGGGGCAGGGTGTCGATAAAGTCCGGGGCGAGGCCGACAATCCAGTTGGCGCTGTCCTTGCCGGCCGTGCTGTGCAGGCCGTCGAACTTCTCGCTGGGCGGATAGGTGCCATGGGCCTGGTGGTAGGCTTCCAGAGCCGTTTTCACATTGGCGAGGTCGACCTTGCGCTGCTCGAAAAAGCTTCTCTCGTTGCTCAACTTGACCTTGCCCGTGTTGTGCAGCGCTGCGGGGAAGTCCTCCATGCGGGGAATTTCGACGGTGATGTGGGTATCGGGCGAAAACCCGGAGTTTTCGTCCCGCACGACGTCGATGAACACGCCGCCCTGCGCGTGGGTATCAGGCGCTGCGAGCAGGTCCATGCCAGGCACGGCATCACAGGCCTGTTGACCCGAAGCCGGAGGGCATAGCGTCCTGGCCAGGTCGCTCAGGCTGGCGAGGGAGTGGTCGTATTCCAGTGCCGCGCTTTCACGGCCTGGTGCCTTGAGCATCAGCAACGGACGGTAGCGGTTGTAGCCCCACATCTGGTGATCGTTGATCTGGAAATCGTCCGGCGCGGCGTCCATGTACGAAACCGGCGCGCCGTGGTCGCTCTTGACCACCAGCAGGGTCTTGTCATAGATGCCCAGGGCCTTGAGCTTCTCGATCAGCCGCGCGGTCTGGCGCAGCGCACAGTGGGTCTCGTTCAGCACTCCCCGGTAGTTCTGGTTGGCGGCGAACCACTGCCCGTCGCCGCTGCGATAGGTGCAGGTTTCGTCCAGGTCCACCGGGAAGTGCGTGTGCAGCAGGTGCAGGTAGCGCACGCTACGCCGGTCCGAGGCGAGATGCAGGTTGTCCGTGAAAGTGACCAGGTCATCGCTGTGCAGGCTGTTAAGGGCATCCCACTGCGCGCCCCGGTGTTCCAGGGCGCGGCGTCCAGTGGGGCTGAGGGACTGCGTCGGGACCAGCGCCTTGATCTGCCGGTCCACGACCCGAGCGGCAAGCGCCGTACCGACTCGCGCCGCGATGTAGGGGTAGAGGTCCAGTGCCGTTACGGCCCGCTCGGCAAAGCCGGCGCTGCCCAGGGTCAAGGGTGTGATGTGATCGGTGGAGACTTCGTTGAAGGCACTGTAAGCACCGTAGGTCACGACGTCGGCATTGCCGAACTGCTCGCGCTGCAGGGTATTGAGGTGATCCGGCGGGATCGGCAACGCAACATCGTTGCCATCCTTGAATGCCCGGAAGTTGATGTTGCCGTACAGTTCGGAGCGGATCGATGCCCAGGTGGCAGGGGCTGCAGCAATGGCGTTGTCATGGAAGACGAAGTCCTTGAGCTGTTGCTTGAGCCCGGGGTCTTCCTCCAGGACCTGCCTGGCAACATTGCCGGCGAGCCCGTCGAAACTCAGTACCAGCACGTTGTCGGTGGAGGACAAACCGGTAAAGCGGCTGAGCGAGGCACTTGAGGTCAGCAGCGAGGGCAGCGCCGCGCCCACCGTGGTGACGGTCAGGATCAGCAGGAAGACCTGGGTCGCAGCCTTGAGTCGGGTGAGGGTCAGCACTGTCAGCAGCAGCGCTGCGCCCGCCACCAGGGCCAGGTTGTGCCTATCGGTGACGAGATCTGCCGGCGAAACCATCCCGGCCTGCTGCACCAGCGGCAGCATGTAGCCGGCAAGCGCGGCCCAGAACAGCAGGGCGTAGAGCAGCAGCGAGCCCAGCCAGCCCAGGTGCAGCCGGGCGAGCAACGAAGTGCAGGCCAAGAAGGCAAGGCTGGCCACGATTGCCATCAACGAAGCGCTGAGGAAGAAATCGGTGACGTTGAAGTTGATGTCGTTTATCGAAAGATGAACGACATAAAGCGGCACCCACAGGAAAAGAGTGGTTGCAGTGCACAGCGATAGTGCAGCTCGCTTGTTCAGCGGGCTTATGTTTGTCAGGACGCTCACAGGACTACGATGTTCCTTTAAAGACGAATGCAGGACTTTTCCTACGCATAAGAATTTTCAGGGGGTCAGAAAAAGCGCGAGTCTACACGTGGATTTATGGAACTTGAACGGAATGGCTGCACTGTTATTAGTTTGCCAGCATGACACGGGAAAGTTGTCGTGAACGGACGTAATGTCCAATGTTTACGGGGCTTTCAGGTCGCTGCGGGTGGTTGTCGACGAGATGCGCGTAGTGTTCGGTGAAGCGCTGATCCATAGCAGGGCCGGGCATTTCGCGAGATTGAGACAATTCATATCAAGTTGTAATTGGAAGTGACCAGTTAACACTGGGGCGACGTTTTTCAAAGGCAAAAAAAAGCCACCGAAAGGTGGCCTTTTCAAAATATTGCGAACTTAGTCGCCCTTATAAATACAGCCGCTGGTGCAGGTTTCATGGATGCGCACCTGGCTCAACTCCGGCAGCAAGGGCTTGACCTGATCCCAAATCCATTTTGCTATCACTTCGCTGGTCGGGTTCTCCAGACCGGGAATATCGTTGAGATAGTTATGGTCGAGCTGGTCGTAGAGCGGCTT
>DQAA01000278.1:0-957 GCA_003523465.1 Pseudomonas sp. | reverse complement strand
GGCGGGGACGTTCGGCAGGCGGTGCGCCGACTCGAAAGTAAATTCCTTGAAGATTTCCACGTGTTTTCAACTCTGAGAACCAATGCTGCCGCGCAGTTTACCAGCAAGGTCAGATCAGGGGTTGCAGATGGTCGCCCAGTGTCCCGCGCTCGACCCGTTCGAGGAATTCGTCGCCCAGGCGCCGGCTTTCGCTTATCGCCGTGTGCCAGTAGCGCTGGCGGCTCGCGGCATCGCCCATGAAGCGCTTGAAGTCGCTGCGGTCCGGCAGCTTGCCGTAGGGCAGGCGGGCCAGGTACTGCGGCGAGGGTGCTAGCAGCACTACATCCTGCAGGCGATCGGCATTGCCGCGCCGCCAGGGCAGGGCCTTGTCGAACCAGCCGGGAATCACTTTGTCGGTGAANNTGCAGGTCCAGGTGATAGTCGAGCAGGCCGCCGTCGCGGTAGGTGCCGGCACCGGCGCCGGGAATATCGCGCACGCCTTCCATGACCATCGGAATCGAGCCCGACGCCAGCAAGGCCTGGCGCAGGTTGCCCGTAGCCAGCGGCAGGCAGCGCGACGGGAAGTCCGTCAGCGCCCCCAATGGCGGCGCGCTGCGGGCATCGTGGAGGATGATGCGTTCGAAATGCCTGGCCAGGCGCGGCCGGCCGATCAGGTTATCGGCGATCACCGAAGACAGCCCAAGCCCCAGGCGCCCGCGATGATCGTCGGCAAGCAGGCCGTGGCTCTTCACCACCATGATGCTCAGGCGGTACAGGGGATTGTCGAGGACGTGCGCGTCACGGCCTTCGAGCAGGTCGTCGAGCATGCGCTGGCAACTGCGGCTGACCTCGGCCGGCGTCACGCCCTTGGCGAAATCCTGCGCGGTATAGAGCTCACCGAGCCGGCGGATGGCTGCGGCCGGGTCCGGCAGGCAGGCCACGGCGAAGCGCCAGGAGCCGATCGAGGCACCGATCAAT
>DQAA01000277.1 GCA_003523465.1 Pseudomonas sp. | reverse complement strand
CAGCTCGCGAAGCGTCGGCAGGCGCTCGCCGGGCTTGAGCAGGCCGCTGGCGATATCCCGTGCCAGGGCGTCGGCGATGGACAGATAGACAGGCTGGTTGAAGGCGTTGAGCAGGGGGACCCACATGGACGAACTACCGATGGAAACAAGTGCGGCCGAGCCTATCACATCGCAGCAATCGGCCTGTGAGGCGGGAGAATATTTCAAGTTGTTTAATTGAGTCTATTGAATTGATTCAATTGAATCGAATAGGCTTGAAATGAATCGAATCAATTTGCTTCCACCTGGAGAGCTGAATGGACACCCTGAGAAAAGACCTCTCGCTGTCGGCCATCGTCGCCGGCCTGATCGCTGTGATCATTTCCTATGCTGGCCCACTGATCATCGTGTTCCAGGCCGCCCGCGAGGCGCAGTTGTCGCCTGCCGAAGTGTCGTCGTGGATCTGGGCCATCTCCATCGGCAGCGGGGTGACCGGTCTGCTGCTCAGCTGGCGCCTGCGTGCGCCGGTAATCACCGCCTGGTCGACCCCCGGCGCGGCGTTGCTGGTGTCGATGCTGCCCCAGGTGTCCCTGGCCGAAGCGGTGGGCGCCTATATCGTCGCGGCGCTGGTAATCGCCGTGGTCGGCCTCAGTGGTGCTTTCGACCGCTTGATGAGCCGCCTGCCCAAGGCCATTGCCGCAGCCATGCTCGCCGGCATCCTGTTCCGTTTCGGCGCCGAACTGTTCACCTCGATCAAGCTGCAACCGGCGCTGGTACTGGCCATGTTCGCCAGCTACCTGGTGTTCAAGCGCCTGTCGCCGCGCTACGCGATTCTCTCGGTACTGATCGTCGGTTGTACGGTGGCCGGGATGCTTGGCGAACTGAATGCCTCGGCCCTGACCCTGGCCCTCGCCGAACCGCATTTCACCGCGCCGCAATGGAGCTGGCACGCGATCATCAATATCGGCCTGCCCCTGGCGCTGGTCAGCCTCACCGGGCAGTACGTGCCGGGGATGGCGGTAATGCGCAGTGCCGGCTACACCACCCCGGCCCGGCCGATCCTTGCGGTGACCGCCATCGGTTCGGTGCTGCTGGCACCGTTCGGCTCCCACGGTTTCAATCTGGCCGCCATCACCGCCGCCATCTGCACCGGNNTCGCCTGCGGCCTGTTCTACATCCTCATGGGCACTTTCGGCGCGACCCTGGCCTCGGTGTTCGCCGCGCTGCCTCGCGAATTGATCGCAGCACTCGCCGGGCTGGCCCTGTTCGGCGCGATCATGACCGGCCTGGCTGGCGCGATGACCGATGAGAAACAACGCGAGCCGGCCCTGATCACGTTCCTGGTGACCGCATCGGGCATGAGCTTCCTGGGCCTGGCCGCCGCCTTCTGGGGCCTGATCTTTGGCCTGGTGGCCCACTGGGCGTTGAACTACAGCCGTCAACGCGAGGCCGCTGCAAGCGCTGCGCAAGTGAACTAGCGCACACCCTGGGGGCGGATGTCTGGACGCCAATAGTGGCAATTAGCTATTGTTGCGTGGCTCCATCATTTCCGGCCCTCGTTTCACCTCCGTCGACGCTCTGCGTTCGCCGGCTCAAGCAAATGTCGCGTCCTGCCGATAGCGTTACGACCATCGGTGACGACGAATTCGTCCTGGCCCTCGATGGAATGCCCCCGAGGGCATTCTCCAGGCGCCTGTCCTTGTGTGTGTTCGTGTGCGTTTCAATAATTTCCAAGACAGGTTTTGCGGATGCTGGTCTACAGCCAAAAGAGTTTTCTCATCGTCGATGACTTCACCGACTTTCGTACCTCGCTGCGCTCGATGCTGCGCGAGGTCGGGATCAAGGACGTCGACACCGCCGAGAGCGGCGAGACGGCCATCCGCATGTGCGGGCAGAAGCGCTATGACTTCATCCTGCACGACTTCCACATGGGCGACGGCAAGAAGAATGGCCAGCAGGTCCTCGAAGACCTGATGCTCGACAAGCTGATCAGTCACGAAGCGATCTTCGTCATGATCACCGCCGAGAGCAGCCAGGCCGTGGTCCTCAGCGCCCTCGAACACGAGCCGGACGCCTACCTGACCAAGCCGTTCAACCGCGTCGGCCTGATCCAGCGGCTCGACAAGCTGGTGCAGCGCAAGACCCTGCTCAAGCCGATTCTCCAGGCCCTTGACCGCAGCAAGCCGGCCGAAGTGCTGGCGGCCTGCGAGCAACTGTGCCGCAAGGACCCGCGTTTTGCCCCGCTGTGCCTGCGCTATCGCGCCGACGCCATGGCGGCGCTGAATCGCCATGAAGAACTCGAACGCTTCCTCAAGGCCATCCTCGCCAATCGCCCGACGCCCTGGGCCTATTCGGCGCTGGGCAAGCTGCTGTTCAAGCGCGGCCAGGCCACCCAGGCCAAGGAAGTCTACGAACAGGCGATCAAGGCCTTCCCGGTGATGCCGGGCCTGTACGATGGTCTCGCCGAAGTGCTGATGACCATGGGCGAAAACCGCCGCGCCCAGCATGTGCTGGAAGATGCCGTGCGCCTGTCGCCGCTGGCGGTGAAGCGGCAGATGCTGCTGGGCAAGCTGGCCCTGGCCAACGCCGACTTCGACGGCGCCTCGCGGGCCTACCGCCAGGCGGTAAGCCAGGGCCAGAACTCGCGCTTCAAGGACCCGGAAAGCAACCTCGGGCTGGCCCAGGCGCTGATCCAGAAAAACACCGGCAATGGCCTCGACGCGCGGACCCGGGTCGAGATCAACCAGGTGCTCGGCGATGTCGCCAAGGAATACGGCGAAGACCAGGGCCTGCAGGTCCGTGCCCGCCTGATCAAGGCCACCGGCGTGGCCCAGGCCGGTGACGCCGAGACCGCCGCCAAGCTCACCGAAGCAGCCATGGCCCGCCTGGAAACCATGGACCAGTTCTTCTCCGCCGAGGCCGCCCTGGCCGTTGCCGCGCAGCTCAAGCAGCTGNNTACGGCGACGACAACGCGGTGATGCAAAGCATTGCCAAGCTCACCGACGACCCGGCGATCCTGCGGGCCGGCAACGAAGCCGTCGACCTCAACCGCCAGGGCGTGCGCAGCTACCAGGCCGGCCAGCTCGACGCCGCGCTCGAACAGTTCCGCAAGGCGCTGAAGCTGCAACCGAAAAACATCAGCATCGCCCTCAACACCGCCCAGGCCCTGCTGCGTATCGGCGGGGNNAACCCGGCGGCGGCGGTGCTGCAGGAGTGTCGTGATTGCCTGGCCAAGGTGGCCGGCATTCCCGACACCGATCCGCGCTTTGAGCGCTATCGCAAACTGCGCATTCGCGCTGTGGGGTCATGATGTCCAGGGACAAGGAATCGGGGCTGGATTTTTCAACGGTGATCGCCTCCACCGTGCACGACATGAAGAACTCGCTGGCCATGCTCATGCGGGCTCACAGCCAGTGGCTGGCGAGGCTGCCGGAGAGCCACCAGCAGGGGCAGGAACAGGTGGTGATCGAACACGAGTTCGTCCACCTCAACGGCATGCTGGTGCAACTGCTCGGCCTGTACAAACTCGGCATCAACCAGTTGCCGATGCTGCCGGACTACCACGACCTCGACGACTTCATCGGCGGGCTGCTCGCCGGTTACCAGGAGATTCTCGACAGCCGTGGCATCGTCGCCCGCTATGAAATCGATGAGGCCATCCCGCTGGGCTTCTTCGATCGCGAACTGGTCGGCTCGGTGATTTCCAACATCATCAACAACGCCACCCGTTACGCCGGGCACGCCTTGCTGGTGACCGTGCATGAAGAAAACGAGTTGCTGGTGATTGGCGTCAACGATGATGGCGCGGGCTTCCCGGCGTCGATGATCGAGCAGCAGGACGAATACGTTCAGGGTATCGAGCACAGCACGGCGAGTACCGGGCTGGGGTTGTACTTCGCCGCACGTATCGCCGCGCTGCATGCGCGCAACGGTGTGCCGGGAAGGATCGAGATCGCCAATGGCGGGGCGTTGGGAGGCGGGTTGTTCAGGTTGTATCTGCCGTGAATGACTGGGGCCTGTTTTTACAGGCCCCAGTGCTTTCAAGTGCGCCAATACGGGTTACCGGGAGTTGCGGGTATCCATGGCGCCGTAGGAGTTGGGTCGGCTGCTGGATTTGCGGCCGTCGTTGTAACGGGTGTCTTGCCCGCCATACGAGTTGAGACGGCTGTTGGACTTGGTGCCATTGCTGTAGTTGGTATCCACGCCGCCGGACGTATTGGGGCGACTGTAGGACTTCGTTCCGTCGCTGTACCGGGTGTCCTGGCCGCCGTAAGAGTTGAGTCGGCTGTTGGACTTGGTTCCGTCACTGTAGGTGGTGTCCATCCCTTTGTAGGAATTGGGACGGCTGCTGGACTTGGTGCCGTTGTCGTAGCGGCAATCCTCGCCGCCGTACGAGTTCTTGCGGCAACTATCGGCATGGGCTTGGAACAATGGCGAGACGAGCAAAAGCGAACCCAGCAACAATACCTTGAGTTTCATTGGTGTTTCCTTACGAGAAGTCTCGTGATCAATAGGAAGTGTTCAGGCTCGCGCATTCCGTCGAGGCGAGTTTGAGCACAGCGCAAAGCACCGAATAATCAGGAACGAAGAGAAAGAGGGCCTGTTTTTACAGGCCCGGTGTTTTCAAGTGACCGGTACGGCTTATGGGAAGTTGGTGATTTTCACCCCGCCGTCCCAATTCGGTTCACTGCGGGACGAGGTGCCGTCGGTAGAGGTGGTGTTCATGCCGCCATACTGGTTCGGTTCGGTCCGGGACTCGCGGCCATCACTGTATCTGGTCGTCATCCCACCGTATTGATTGGGCTCGCTGCTGGATTTCGTGCCGTCGCTGGATTCGGTATTCATACCGCCATACTGATTGGGCTCGCTCTTCGTGGTAATGCCATTGCTGTATTCGGTATTCATACCGCCGTAGATGTTCGGCCGGCTTCTGGAAGTGGTGCCGTTGTCATATTGGCAGTCCATGCCGCCGTCGATGTTCTTGCTACACGTATCGGCATAGGCCTGATACAACGGGGAGGCGAGCAAAAGCGAACCCAGCAACAATACCTTGAGTTTCATTGGTGTTTCCTTACGAGAAGTCTCGTGATCAACAGGAAGTCTTCAGGCTCGCGCATTCCGTAGGCGCGAGTTTGGGCACAGCGCAAAGCACCGAAAAAGCAGGAAGGGAAAAGTGGATGTCGCTCCAGATCAGACCACGAGGAAAGGGCTGCCATCCGGGTCTGATCGAAGGTCGTGGCAGCTTGCCATTACAGACTGGGGTTTTGAGAACAAGTTTCCGTGGGGGTGAAAATTTTTTCATGTGGGTGGCGGCTGCAGGCGGATTGACAGGCCGGGGCAAAAGGAAAGTCCGGCGCGCACGAGTGCGCTCCACATACAGCCGCCATCAAGGGATCGACTATCGATGGAGTTCGATATTCCCGTCCTCCACCTGGCGATAGATCGTGTAGGGCAGCGCAAGGGTATCCAGCACGCCGGACAGGGCGATATCCACGATCACGAACGGTACCGCTGCGGGTGATCCATCCGCCTTGGTGGTCGGGTTGGGTTCGCCGTTGAGAATGCAGAAGTTGTAGACCGCACCGCTGTAGACCCGTGGCAGGGATGCGCAGTAGGTACGCCATTCACGCAGGTTTTTCGAAGTGACCTGGTCGCCGCGGACTACCGTGTTGATGGTGCCGCAGCCGGTCAGCGACAGGGCGATGAGGGCGAGGGATGGCTTGATGAAATTCATGGGAACCTGTTCCTTTGCTAAGAACGACTACTTAATCGCGGGAGCCTGGTGTCGGGCTATCAGTTGGCGGTGAGCTGACGGTAGGAGGGAAACGGTTCAGGGGTAGGCTGGAGACTACGTCTGTCAGGCCCGGCCTCATCGCTGGCAAGCCAGCTCCCACAGCACCTGCGGTGCACGCGATCCTGTGGGAGCCGGTCTTGCCGGCGATGAGGCCGGCAGCAGCAATGTCGATCCGGCGGCCTCAACCCGAAGCCTGTTGCTCGGAGATCCCGCTCAACATCGACTCCGCCAGCGCGTGCGATGCCTCCAGGGTGTGCTGGGTCGCCCAGAGTATGCCGGCGAGATGGTCGTCCTTCACCGTGTCGCAGGCCTGAAGATTGGTTTCGTAGGCGCAACGTAGCAACACGACGAGATGCACCAGAGCCTTGTCCACATCGGCTCCGGCACGGACGGCGAATAGCGGGGGATGATGGCCATTGCAGGCCGCGAAGCGGGTGTGAACGGTGACGGCGCGGGGGGATGAAGCGGGTGGATCGGGGACTAGCTTTTTCATGGTGGTCATCTCGCTGTGATGCCACCACCAGTCGCTGTCAAACAAACGGGTGGCAGCTGTACGTAGGTTGACAGACCGAGAGCGAGAGAACCCGGCGCGCCCGAAGACGCCCCACGCACAGCCGCCATAACACGATGCCCAGACAGAAACGCCTCGGCAGGTGATGAGTGCTGCGGTTCAATCGCTGTTCAGCCTGTCAAAGCCGGTCGCCAGACATCAACGACGGCAGCAAGACTAGGCAGCGTTTCCCCAGCACGCAACGGCAAACAAGCGGCGGAAGTATGCTTGGGAAATTACCTACAAGAAAGTCGGAAGCTGGTGAAGTTCTTTGCCTGATGTGGCTGTTCCGAATCCGGTTTCCCACCATTCCGTATTAGTCACTTCTGCAGAGTTGACGGGTTTTGCGGGCAGTCCGAAATTGGTGTCGTGCGAAGTGAGCGGTGCACTGTCCATCTCATTTCAGGAGCACCGCCAATGACTCACATGCACGCGGCTTCGGCTTCAATGATCATCGCCCTGGCTTTCGGCCTGGCGGATCCTGCCTTCGCTGCCTACGGTGACGAAGTCGAATATCAATGCGAGGCGCCATTGAGAGGGTCCTCCGCTGGAGGTAGCTGTAGTGCCCTTAACCTGGCGGAGAACCCGGAAGGTACTTGCCATGGCCTTGTGATTTGCAGGAACTCATCGGGAGGGAGTACGGCAAACAATGGAGCCTGGAAACTCGATAGCCTGTCGAAGATGGTCAACGAAAACGGAGTGCTGACCGGTGGCACCCCGGTAGGCAAAATAAGCGTTAAACCCATGCCCTAGCCTCGCCGGCAGGCGTGAAGGATTACTCATCTTCCTTTACGCCTGCCCAACGCCAGTCCAACCCCGCCAAGCACTACCGCCGAAATCACCGCCAACCGCAGCGACAGCGGCTCCCCCAATACCATCACCCCACCCAGTGCAGCGATCACCGGCACGCTCAACTGCATCGTCGCCGCCTGTTGTGCGCTGATCTGCTTGAGCACGCCGTACCACACGGCATAACCCGCCCCGGAGGCCAGTACCCCTGAGGCCAAGGCATAGAGCAGGCCGTGGCCGCTGACCGCGAGTTGACCCGATGGAAGCAGTGCCAAAGCCGGAATCACCAGCAGTNNGCCGTGTCGGCCAGCGGGTTGGCCGAGCCCTTGCCGATCAGCGAGTACGCGCCCCAGGCGATCCCGGCCACCACCATGAACAGCGCACTGAGCGGGGCAGGGGCGTTGGCGCCGGGGAGGAGCAGGGCGACCAGGCCGGCGAAGGCGATCAGCATCC
>DQAA01000175.1:621-5306 GCA_003523465.1 Pseudomonas sp. | reverse complement strand
CCTGCCCCACTGACCAATCAGTCAGAAAAAGTCGCCCATCAAGCGGCACTTTTTGTGAACTTTTGAAAAACCGCTCGACTCCCACCCATTAGCCACTACGGCAAAAATTCCTCCCGGCTGGTCCGGAGAGGTGCGTCGATGGACTGTTACGGATGTTCATCAGGAGTGATCCAATGGAGTTGACCACCATGAAGACCCGCATCGAAAAATCCCCGTTCCAACTGCGCGGGATCAAGCTGGCCGCCCTGGCCCTGGGCAGCAGCCTGGTTCTGGCCGGCTGTGCTGGCAAGCCCCCAACCGAGCAGTACGCCGTGACCCAGTCGGCGGTTAACTCCGCAGTCAGCGCCGGCGGTACCGAGTTCGCCGCGGTGGAGATGAAAGCCGCGCAGGACAAGTTCAAGCAGGCCGAAATCGCCATGCACGACAAGAAGTATGACGAAGCGAAAATCCTCGCCGAACAGGCCGAATGGGATGCCCGTGTCGCCGAACGCAAGGCCCAGGCCATGAAAGCCCAGAAGGCTGTGCAGGATGCCCGTCAAGGCGTCCAGGACGTACGCGAGGAAGGCATGCGTGCCGCTGACCCGATGCAGCCGCAGCCATAAGCGCCCCCGCGCTCCGTGCATTCGAAATCGATCAAAGGACGAACACTATGCGTAACCACGTGATGATTCCCGCCCTCCTGGCCGTGAGCATGGGCCTGGTCGCCTGCGCCCACCAGCCGAACCCGAACCTGGAATCGGCCCGGACCAACTTCTCCGCACTGCAAAGCGATCCGCAGTCGAGCAAGGTCGCCGCCCTTGAAACCAAGGACGCCCAGGACTTCCTGAACAAGGCCGACAAGGCCTACATGGACAAGGAAGACGACAAGAAGGTCGACCAGCTGGCCTACCTGACCAACCAGCGCATCGAGGTAGCCAAGCAGACCATCGCCCTGCGCACCGCCGAAGCCAACCTGAAAAACGCCGCCGCCCAGCGCGCCCAGGCTCGCCTGGATGCCCGCGACGCGCAGATCAAGAAGCTTCAGGAAAGCCTCAACGCCAAGCAGACCGACCGCGGCACCCTGGTGACCTTCGGTGACGTGCTGTTCGACTTCAACAAGGCCGAGCTCAAGGGCAGCGCCTACCCGAACATCACCAAGCTGGCGCAGTTCCTCCAGGAAAACCAGGACCGCAAGGTGATCGTCGAGGGCTATACCGACAGCGTCGGCAGCGCCAACTACAACCAGTCCCTGTCCGAGCGTCGCGCCAACTCGGTGCGCATGGCGCTGGTACGTGCCGGTGTCGACCCGACCCGCATCGTCGCCCAGGGCTATGGCAAGGAGTACCCGGTGGCGGACAACACCAGCAACTCCGGTCGTGCGCAGAACCGTCGCGTGGAAGTGACCATTTCCAACGACAACCAGCCAGTGGCACCGCGTAGCGCCATGAGCAGTGCGCAATAACGCTCAAGCCGTAACGAAAAATCCCGCCGGTTGGCGGGATTTTTTTTGCGTATCAGTGGGAAAAGGTACTGGTGATAAATACGTCTTGAGGGGCAAAAATCTGGATTTGTTCGCGTGAATCAGAAGGACTTTGCCTCATGGCCAAAACATTCGCAGTACTTGCCGATGTAGCCGCATCGGTTACCGACCTCAAGAAAGACCCTATGGGTGTTCTGCGGGCAGCCAATGGCGGCGCGGTGGTCATCCTCGACAGGAACGCTCCCGCCTTCTATGCAGTTCCACCCGAGCGTTTCGAAGCGATGCTGGAAATGATCGATGATGCCCGACTGGTAGAGCTGGCACGCCAGCGACAGGGGGAGCCCTCAGTCCAAGTGAGCATAGATGAGCTGACCGTAGGCACCTGAGCAAACACAGTTCGCCAGAGCAACACGAGCGGTAAGCCCTGGATCACTTGACCTCCTGCGGCGTCTCCTGCCCCATGCAGCGCACCGCCTGCTTCTTGCTATCCACCAGCACGCCGGTCAAACCCTTCTGCTGCATGTCGAACAACACCAGCACGCCATCGATGCACTGGGCCATCTGCGGTGCCGGGTTGACCGAGAGCTTGTAGTCCTCCCCCGGCACGGTCTTGAGCATGGTGAACTCCGACAGCAGCAGCGCATCCTCCGGTTTGGCGAAATGCAGGTAGCCGTAGTACCACAGGGCGCAGACCGTGCCGACGATGCTGCAGACTCCGGTGATGATCAGGGGGATGGCGTTGCGTTCTTCACTCATTGCGACTTCTCGTCAGGGTAATTGGGGACTTCGGCCAGGCGGCGCAGGCCGTTGAAATGTTCGGGGTCTTCGAGGAAACGCAGCATGACCTGCCGCCACGTCGGGTCGCCGAAGGTCTGCACATGACCACCGCGAACCAGTTGCAACACCCGCGGCGGCGGCGCGGCCTGGTACAGGCGGATGCCGTTGTCCATCGGCACCAGGGCGTCGTCGATGCTGTGGAAGAACAGCTTGGGCGGGTTCTTTACCTGGGAAATGGAGCGAATCGCGCTGTCACCGTCGGGCACCATCCACGACAGCGGCACCTGCAACGGCCAGGTCAGCCACGAAGTACCCAAGGCAAAGCGCCCGACATCGCGGTAACTCGCCGGCACCCCGTCGAACACCAGCGCCTTGAAGCGCGCAGCCTGCTCGGGATGCTGCGCCAGGTAGTGGATCGCCATCGCCCCACCAAGGCTCTGCCCCAGCAGTACCTGCGGCTTGCCCTGAACCTCCGGGGCCTTGTCCAGCCAGTCGAACGCAGCCGCGATATCCTGATAGACCTCCGGCAGCGCCGGCCTGCCGGAAGACAGGCCATAGCCGCGGTAGTCGATCATCAGCACCTGGTAGCCCTGCTCCGGCAGCCAGTAACTGGCGCCCAGGTGCCAGGCCAGGTTGCCGCCATTGCCGTGCAGGTGCAGCACGGTGCCCTTGACCTCCACCCCCTCCTTGGCCGGCAGCCACCAGCCATGCAGGCGGGTGCCATCCGCCGCGGTCAGGGTCACGTCGCGCCAGGCGATTTTCGCTTTGTCAGGGGTGAACGGCTGGCCGGGCTCGGGATAGAACAGCAGCGAACTGCACCCGGACAACCCCAGCAGCAACAGGCACGGGAGCAGGATCCCGCGCCAGCGCTCAGAGAATGTTCGAGTAGTCGGCTTCAATCCGGTCGAGGCTCAGGTGATTGAGGAAGTTGGAGAAGCACATCCATGCCGAGAGGGCATTGAGGTCGCGGAACTGCTCCGGCAGGTACTTGGGCGGCTCCACCAGCCCTTCGTCCACCAGCTGGCGCAGGGTACGCATGTCTTCCAGGGTGGTCTTGCCGCAGAACAGCAAGGGGATCTGCTCCAGCTTGCCCTTTCTCACGGCCAACTGAATGTAGTTGTAAACCATGATGAAGCCCTTGAGGTAGGACAAGTCTTTGGTGAATGGCAGGCCGTTCGGTACCGAACCACGGAAGACCCGGCTGGCATTGCCGTAGCTTTCCGCCATTTCGAAGCCCTGGGCACGGAAGAATTCGTAGACCTGCAGGAAGTCGGCGCCCTCTTCCACCATATGGATGGCACGGGTGCGGTTGGTCAGCTTGCGCAGGCGGCTCGGGTAGGAGGCGAAGGCGATCACCTCCATGAGGATCGCCAGGCCCTCCTGGGTCACGGTCGACGAAGGCGGGCCCTTGGCGAGGAAGGTGCAGATCGGCTGGTTGAGCCCGTTGAGGGTGGTGCCGACATGCACCAGCCCCTCATGGACCTCCAGCGCTCGCACATCGCGGCTGTTGAACATGGCATCGGCGCGGATCTTGATGTAGTCGGCGCCCGCCGCCGCATCGGCGACGATACCGTCGGACTCGAACACGCGGATGGTGCCCTCGGCCTCGCCGAATACCTTGTTCAGGCGGCTCTGGAGGATTTCAACGGCCTCCTTGGCGTTGAGGTTCTTGGGTTCGTCCTTGAGGTCGCCGCGACCGTCGATGTTGTTGAGGTAGTCCGAGAGCATCAGGCCGAGGTCGGCCAGGGTCGGATCACCGGCATGAAACGCGTCGGACGCCGCGCCGTAGAGCTCTTGCGAGATCAACCCGAAGTCATCGGTGCCGCGCGCTTCGAGCATGCGCACCACCATGCGGTACTCCTTGCACATGCGCCGCATGATCTGCCCGACCGGGTTGAACTGGCCCAGCTGGCGGGTGATATCGCGCTCGATGTTCTGGAATTCCAGCTTCAGCGCGCCTGAATCGAAGGACAGCGGCCGGTTCTGGTAATACTCGCGGCTGATCGCCGGCGGCTCCTTGCCCTTGGCCTTGAGAAAGCCCTGGCGGATGCTGTCGTCCCACTTCACCGCGTCCAGCACCCGAATCGGCGTCTGCGCTTGAACGATGCGGTCGGAAAGGGTGCGAATCGTCTGCTGGTACTCGTCCACGCTCATGCCTCGCTCTTCCTCTTCTGCTTACTTGCCGGCCCGCTGGAACCGCGCCACTTCGACGAACAGGTCGGAGTTGGCCGGGTCATCCAGGTAGGCCAGCACACGCTCGGCCGGGCTGTCGATCAACACCCCGTCGCCGTTCTCTTCGGGCACTTCGATGGTGCGTCCGCTCAGTTCTTTCTTGTCCAGGGCCTGGGTGACCTGCTCGACATCGAGGTTGTAGACCACCAGTTCCTTGTTATCGATCACCTCGAAGCCACCGATAAGGAAATTCCCGCCGAGTTTCTTCGGCACACCG
>DQAA01000175.1:0-608 GCA_003523465.1 Pseudomonas sp. | reverse complement strand
GGGGCTTGCCCTTGGCGGTGGCCACGGCCTTGTAGGCGTTGCCGCCGGAACGGCTGATCTGCAGGGTCAGCGGCTCGCCCCAGGCGTCCTTGCTCGACCAGTTGCCGAGCAGGGCCTTGGGCGCCGCCTGGTTGGCCGGGATCGGCTCGTTGAAGGTCACCAGGCAGCCATTCAACAGCAGGAAAGACAGGGCCAGCAGCACACGCCAGGCTTTCATCGAAATCTCCTTGAGAGGCGCTTGCGACTCACTCCGCCGCCAGCACCAGATGCAGGTAACGGACAAGAATAGCGAGCATCTGCCCTTCAGCCTGCGGTTTTGCGGCTTCGAGCAGGCCCTGATACTCCATCTGCTCGATGATTGCCGTCAACACAATGGCGTCCTGCTGCGGCTGGCGCGAGCCCACCACCTGCAACAACTGGCAGGCACCGCGCAGCAGAATCTGCTCGTGCAGCTTCACCAGTTCGGCCAGGCGCGGGCACAACAGGGCTTCCTGGCGGAAGGCCTGTTCGGCCATGAGGAAGTCGCGACGGTTGCTCAGCTGGCGCTGCACGTACTCGCAGGTCATCTTCGCCACCTCGTCGGCCAGCCGCGCGCGGGACGCCGGGCT
>DQAA01000593.1 GCA_003523465.1 Pseudomonas sp. | reverse complement strand
ACGTCTGGGAACACGCCTACTACATCGACTACCGCAACGTCCGTCCTAAGTACGTCGAGGCGTTCTGGAACCTGGTCAACTGGAAGTTCGTTGCCGAGCAGTTCGAAGGCAAGACCTTCACTGCCTGAGCCTCGCGCTCCTGAAGAAACCCGGCCCCGGCCGGGTTTTTTTTCGCCATTGCACAGGGCCCTCGCGCTTGCCGCCAGCACAAGGCACGCTAACATCAACCCCTTGGAAATCTTTCGTCGTTCGGCACTCAAGTCGCGCGGCAGGTCAACCGATACAGTGCTGAAGGTCCGCCGGAAGAGATGGACCAGGCCGCGGGAAATGCAAAAAACCCACACATTTCCCGTGTACAGGCCGATAGTGGATTGCCATCATTGATGGCAAAATGATGCCAGGCGCATGGATTAAGGAACTCCCATTGAAGCTGGAATTCAAGAACAGCTTATCGGTCAAGTTGCTCAGGGTTGTCCTGCTTTCGGCGCTGATCGTCGGAGTGGTGCTCAGCTGTGCGCAGATCGTGTTCGACGCCTACAAGACCCGCCAGGCCGTGGCCAGCGATGCCCAGCGTATCCTTGACATGTTCCGCGACCCGTCGACCCAGGCGGTGTACAGCCTCGACCGGGAAATGGGCATGCAGGTCATCGAGGGGCTGTTCCAGGACAAGTCGGTGCGCATGGCCTCCATCGGCCACCCCAACGAAACCATGCTCGCGGAAAAATCCCGCCCGCTGCAGGAAACCCGCACCCGCTGGCTGACCGACCCGATCCTCGGCCAGGAACGCTCCTTCACCACCCAATTGCTTGGTCGCGGTCCGTACAGCGAGTACTACGGCGACCTGAATATCACCCTGGATACCGCCAGCTACGGCGAGAGCTTTATCTTCAGCTCGGTGATCATCTTCATTTCCGGGGTGCTGCGCGCCCTGGCCATGGGCCTGGTGCTGTACCTGGTCTATCACTGGCTGCTGACCAAGCCACTGTCGCGGATCATCGAGCACCTCACCCTGATCAATCCCGACCGCCCCAGCGAACACCAGTTGCCGCTGGTCAAGGGCCACGAAACCAACGAACTGGGCCTGTGGATCAACACTCACAACCAGTTGCTGGCCTCGATCGAGCGCAATACCCACCTGCGCCACGAGGCGGAAAACAGTCTGTTGCGCATGGCCCAGTACGATTTCCTCACCGGCCTGCCCAATCGCCGCCGCTTCGACGAAGCGCTGCTACAGGAAAAGGCCCGCGCCCGCCGCGAGGGCCGGCCGCTGTCGCTGCTGATGGTGGATGTGGATCACTTCAAGGTGTTCAACGACCACTACGGTCACCAGGCCGGCGACGAGTGCCTGCGGCGCATCGCCATGTTGCTGGGGCAATCCCTGCAACGACCGGGGGACCAGGTGTGTCGCTACGGCGGCGAGGAGTTCGCGGTGATCCTGCCCGACACCGATGCCCAGGGCGCTTTCAGCGTGGCGCGCTATCTCTGTCATCAGGTCTTCGATGCCCATCTGGAGCATGTCGCCAGCCCGCTGGGGCGAGTGACGTTGAGTATCGGCAGTGCCAGCCACGATCCCGACGGTAGTGATGACAGCATCGCCCTTGGCGCATTGCTGCGGGTTGCCGATCTCGCCCTGTATCGGGCCAAGCAGGCAGGACGCAACCGTCTGGTCCAGGGCGACCGGGAAGAGCCCGCCGCGTCTCACTGACCCGCTTGCGACCACCACGCCGATCCCGCCGCGCGCACCCGCACGAGCATTTCGCTGGCCAGTGGTGAACGGGAGGTGCTGAGGAAGGCACCAACCCCAAGGTGGACCCTGGCCGCCGTGCTCGGCAGGACCCGCAACAGCCAGGTGCCGTGGCGGGCGGTGAAGCGGTCGTTCAGGGTGCCTTGCAGGAACAGGCGCCCGTCGGACTCCAGCTCCAGCGACAGGCTGGTGACGCTGCTGGCCACCTCGCTGGCAATGCGCTGCACGCCGTGCTCGCCGAAGGTGTCGTCCAGCGCGCCGCTGCTCAGGTGACGGGTCAGCAGGAAGGCGCCGACGTCGGTGTCGACGCTGGCCATGAGGATCTTGCCGTCCGCCAGCAAGGCCGACTGTTCCCAGTGAGTCGTGGGTGGCAGCGGGAGGAATGCGTCGTCAGCGAATGCACAATCGAAAGCGGCGTCGTTGTTGTAATGGGTCGCCATGGCCAAGCCCTTTGCGCAGGGGAACGGAGATCTGTTTTTAAGCCTCGCCGCGATCGGCGTCTACTGACAAAAATGTCAGGTGCCGCCGGTTTCGTCAGCCGAGATAACGGGCCACGATATAGCTGACGCCGTTCTGGTTCAGGCTGCTGGGGCCGGAGGCCAGGAGCTTGCCGTCGTCCTGAAGTTCCACCGTGGTGCAGGCATCCATGCCGGAGAAATTGGTCATCACCTGGCCTGCGTCGCCGAAGCTCGTGTCCAGGGCCCCGCTGGCAAGGAAGCGCATCAGGACGAAGTTGGCGGACTCCACGCTACCCACCGAACTCCCGCCCATGACGATCTTGCCGTCAGGTTGAAGGGTCACCTTTTGAGCCTCGGTTTCGAATCCTGCAAACGGCACGATCTGCAGTTCGCCGTTGTTGAACGTGGTGTCCCGGCTGCCATGGACGTTGAGGCGGGTGATCAGCATATGCACGCCACTTCCCGCGTCGGCGCCGCCGACCGCCACGATCTTGCCATCGGCTTGTCGCACCAGGCTCGAGACATCCAGCCTGCCGTTATCGAGGGTCAGGGTCACCGCGCCGTCGTCGCCGAAGGCCGGGTCGGGGCGCCCGTCGGCAAGGAACTGCTGGAGCACCACCAGGGTGTAGTCGAGGGTCGTGGACTGGACCAGCAGTACGCGGTCGTCGGGTAGCACCACGAGGTCGCGGCCGATGCCTTCCCCGATATGGATCATTCCCGACCCGTTGGGCCCGAACGAGGTGTCCAGGTGCCCGTTGTCCAGGCGCACCAGGTAGTTCCAGGGGTAGAGCGATCCGACCTTCTCGGCCAGCAGGGAAAGGATGATCTTCCCATCGCTCAGCACGCCCATGGCGGGAATGTTGTTGGTGTTGCCGCCCATGTCCAGGAGGCAGTAACCGGCGACGCCAAAGCTGGTGTCCAGCGTGCCATCGGGCAGCACCCGCAGGACCACCGCGGTGTTGCGCTGGAAGTTGCCGAGGCCGCAGTGGATCACCGCACGGTCATCCGGCAGGACCCATACCTGCTTGACGGTGATCTCGCGTGAAAAAGGCGGGGCGATGTAGGCGACACCCCGTTCGCCGAACGACTCGTCGACCGCCCCGGTGCTCAGGTGGCGCACCAGCGTCAGCACCTCGCTGTACATCGCGGAGCCGGCCGTAAGGATTTTCCCGTCGGAGAGCAACTGCGTCTGCGCGTAGTTGAGTGCCACGGGAAAGGGCGCCACGCCGTCGTTGCCGAAGTCGGGATCGAGACTGCCAGGGGCCTTGCTGGTGCCTGGGGTTTTCATGGTCGTTCCTTGGGGCTCGATCGGACGTTTTCATTTCGGTCCAGGAGGCGGCCTCGGAAGGGCTCCGCAGCAGTCCTCGTCGACTGACAAGGTTTCAGGTGCTGCTGGTCAAGTACCGGACGATCATCTTCCGCCGGACACCGGCATCCATATCGATCACATCGCCAAAGATCACGGCCTTGCCGTCGGGCTGCAAAGCCATGTCATCGAGAATCTCCAGGCCGCCCCAGTTGCTCAGGGACTTGCCGTCCGTTCCGAACGCGGGGTCCAGGGTGCCGTCCGGCAAGAAGCGCATCAGCAGGAAATCGCTGGCCTGGGTTTCGCCGAACAGTTGCCCGGCGCTGAGGATCTTGTTGTCCGCCTGGATTTCAACGGCATATTGCTGGGAGGTGACCCCATCGAAGCGGATGATGATCGGCGCGCCGTTGTTGAACGTGCGATCCATTTGGCCATCCTGGGTGATGCGAATAGTGAGCGTGGCACTGTCGAACACGGTGACATTAACCCCGCCTACCGCGACAATTTTCCCGTCCGCTTGCCTCGCTATCCGTTCGATGTTCGCGCTTGGGTAGTTGCCAAAGTTGAGGAGGACGGTTCCGTCCGTGCCGAATGCTGGATCGGCGCTGCCGTCCGGCATGCGTTGCATGAACAGCACCGAATAGTCCATGAAGCCTGCCAGGAACAAATGGTCGTCGGGCAGGACGAGCAAGTCCCGGACGGTGCGGTTGGTGCCGATGAAGGTGATACCGGTGCCGTTGTCGCCGAAGTCCGGATCGAAGTTGCCATTGTCGAGGCGCACAAGGAATGCATCGTCATGGGAGGGTGGATAGCCCACCGTAACGCTCAGGAGAATTTTCCCGTCGTCCTGCATGAGCGCTCGCCCGGGCTGGTTGATGCCCAGGCCGATGGAAAACGTGAGGACCCCGTCGTTACCAAAGCCGGTATCGAGGTTCCCGTCCGGCAGGGTCCTGACCAGGATTATTTCCTCGCCTGAACTGCCCATGGTCTTGGTGTACAGGAGCGCACTGTCGTCGGAGAAAACGGCCAGTTTGACCCCGTCGCTTGGCGTGACGGCATATACCCGTTTAACGCCGTTCTCGCCGAAGCTGGTGTCCGGCTCGCCATTGTCCAGATGACGGAGCAGGACGAGGTCTGGCCCCATTCGGCTCCCCGTGAGGAATTTGCCGTCGCTCAGCAGCCCTGACCACGCATTGGGCAGTTCGCCGGGAAGCAGGGCGATACCGTTGGTACCGAACTCAGGATCGAAGTCACCGGCTTGCTTTGTGCTTTGTCGGGTGTTCATGGCGTTTGCTTCCGGGTGAGGGCGAGTGACTCAATTTTTAAAGGCCGTACCGGAGCTCGTCTACTGACAGAAATAACAGTTCGGGCATGAAAAACGCGATAAACCACTGCTTCGTTCGGGCATAACTGCGGGCTTCCATACGCAGGGGCACCAGGTGCTGCTGGTCATCGATCGCCGCACCAAAGGCTTGATCGATGACCGGCAGCCAGGTGTCCTCAGCCGAGATAGCGGGCCAGGAACAGACTGTTGTACGGGACGTCCCGGTTACGCTTGCCGGATGCCAGGATCTTGCCATCGGGCTGGATTTCCACGCTCTCGCAGCGCTCGTCTCCACGCAGGTCGCTGACCACCTGGCCATTGGTGCCGAAACTCATGTCCATCGCGCCGTTGGCCTGCATGCGCATCAGGATCACGTCGTTCGGGGTGGGGGTGGTGTAGCCGCCGGTCACGATCCTGCCGTCCGGCATGAGGTCGACACTGCTGTTGAGGGTTTCGTATCCCTGGAACACCATGATCTTCGGTTCGCCGTTGTTGAAGGTGCTGTCCATGCTGCCATCGGGATTCAGGCGGGCGGTCAGTGTGTGCCAGCCAAAACCCACGTTGGCCGCGCCGACGCCGACGATCTTGCCGTCCGGCTGCACCTTCACCTGGTAGATCTCCGCCTCGCCGGGTGCGAGAGGCAGGGGCATCTGGCCATCCGTACCAAAGGCGAGGTCCGGGCTGCCATCGGCGTGGTACTGGCGAACCACGGCCTTGGAGAGGTCTTCCGATGCACCTGCCAGCACGTAGCTGCCGTTGGGCGCCACCGCGAGCTGGCGCAGAGGGTGGTCGCTGGCCTCGACGTAGCCTCGACCGTTTTCACCGAAGCTGGTGTCCACGTGGCCGTTGTCCAGTCGCACGAGGTAGCTGCCGTGGAAAGCGGGGGCGGTGGTTCTCTGCGAGATCACGCAGGCCATGACCTTGCCGTCGTCCAGCAACTCCAGACCCGTGATGAAATCGCTCTGGTCGCCAAAATCGATGACGCAGAATCCGTTCACGCCAAAGGTGCTGTCCAGGCCTTCTCCGTAGGGCAACAGGCGGAACACGAAGGAGTGCTGGGCACCCATTTCGCCAAAGGTGCCATACACCAGGGCACTATCGTCCGGCAGCGCCAGCAGTTGGACCGCATCGTTGGTGCTCCACTGCGGGCCCTCCGGTAGCTTGATCTCAAGGATGCCCTTTTCGCCGTAAGAAACGTCGAGGTCGCCGCTCCATGGCAGGTGGCGGGTCATGTAGATGCTTGGCTCCCAGGTATGGGTAGAGGCACCGAGGATCCTGCCATTGCTGAGGTATTTGAATTTGCCGCTGCGCGTGCTCGGCAGGGGCGCCATGCCATCGTCGTGGAAATCCAGATCGAGATCGCCCGGGTTTCTGGTGGTGTGTTGAGTGTTCATGAGCAGTCCTCTGTAGAGGTGGATTGAGATCCATTTTTTACGCTCGCAAGCCGATGCTCACTACTGGCAGAAATATCGGGTACCAGGGGTATCGCCCAGCCGGCGAGGCCGCGGGCGAGTCGGGTTTCGGTTGTGGAGTGAGCTGCTGGAGCATCGGGTGGTGCCGGCCACCGATCGCTATGCAAGCGGCTCGATGACCGGCAATCGGGAGGGGTCAGCCGAGATAGCGGGCCAGCAGCACCTTGTGCTGGGCAGACGAGATCGATCCGGTAACCAGGATCTTGCCGTTGTCCTGGACCTGGACTTCATGGCCTGCCGAATCGCTTGCAAAACTGCTGATCACCTGGCCGTTGATGCCGAAGCTCATGTCCATCGCTCCGTTGGCCTCCATGCGCATGAGGATCACCTGCCTTGGCTGGGCGACGGTGTTGCCTGCTACCACGATCTTGCCGTCGGGCTGTGGCGCGACCCAGTTGGCCACGGTTTCGTGCCCCTGGAACACCATGATCTTGGGTTCGCCGTTGTTGAAGGTGGGATCCTCATTACCATCGGGGGTGAGGCGCACGGTAAGGGTATGTGTGCCGAAGCCCACGTTCGCTTGGCCGACGGCCAGGATCTTGCCATCGGGCAGCACTTCCAGCTCGTTGAAGAGCGCTTCGGCTTCTGGCGTTGGTTTGGGCAGGAGATATTGGCCCTGCATGCCGAAGTCGAGGTCGTGCTCACCGTTCTCGAGGTACTGGCGAATGATTGCCACACCGGGGGTGGCGCGCGGCGTAACCAGGAAGCGGTGGTTGGCCGACTCTGCGATATCGAAGTAAGGGCCTGGGTCGAGCGAGATGTAACCCTGGCCGGAATCGCCGAAGGTAGGGTCGAAACGCCCGTCCACCAGGCGCACGATGTAGGCGCCGAAATAGCCGTCCATCCTCGATGCGGTTACCAGGCCAGCGACCTTGCCATCGCTCAGTGCAATCAGCTGGATGATGAAGTTGCCATGGTCGTCCATGTCCATGATGCAGAAGCCGCTTTCGCCGAATGCCTGGTCGAACTCTCCACTGGGCAGGACCCGGCATATATACGAGCGGTGTCCCGAGCCCTGTTCCAGCGGGCCATACACGAGGGCGCTGTCGTCGGCCAGCACGAGCAGCTTGGTCGCGCGGCTCAGCTCGCCGTCCGGCAGGTCGATGCGCAGCGATCCCTGTTCACCGAACGAGGTATCGAGTTCACCGGTTTCCAGGTGACGAAGCACGAAAACGACAGGGTTGGTGGAGTCGGTGGCGGCAGTGATGATCTTGCCATTGCTGAGCAGACCGCTCTCGCCATCGGTCAAGCCTGCAGGGAACGGCGCCAGGCCCGATTCGCCGAATTCCAGATCAAGATCGCCAGGTTTCCTTACGTTGTGGGGCGCGTTCATGATGCGTTCCTCGATAGAGGGGAATGGAGATCATTTTCTACGCCTTCGGAAAACTTACATCTACTGACAAAAATATCAGGTCGCCAGGATACGGCCCTGCTGGCGCAAGGCGATTGACGCGCGCGGCAGCCTTGGCCTAGAGTGCCGGCCCTTCTTCCTTTCCTGCTGTAGCCGAACATGAACCCCGTTGTCCGTCCTTTCACTGCCAGGCTGCCCCTTTTCCGGGCCCTTCGCCGTGCGTGGCCACAGGACACCGTGCTCAAGCGCCGGCGCAGCGTGCTGTTCGCGTTCACCTTCTCGCCACACCGCCTCTTCGCCTGACCTCTGCGGGCCGTCCCGGCTCGTCCGTCTTCTTTCGATTTCAGCGTCTGTGCGCCCGCGCGCAAGGCATCGAGCCTGCGCGCCGGCGGTGGTGGAGTGAGTTGTGAACAAGCGTTTTCTCGTGGGTCTGCTGTTCGTTATTTCCGTGGTCGGTTTCAGTCTGGGTGCGACCCTGCCGCTGGTGTCCCTGCGCTTGCTGGATGCCGGTGCCAGCAGTTTGCAGATCGGCATCCTCTCGGCCATGCCTGCGGCCGGCATGATGCTTTCGGCGTTCATGGTCGATGCCTGTTGCCGGCACCTGACCCGGCGGATGATCTACCTGCTCAGCTTCAGCCTTTGTGCGGTCGGCGTCGGTTTGATCGAGTGGGCGTTTTCATCGATGTACCTGCTGGCCGGGTTGCGTCTGGCGCTAGGGATCGGCATGGGCGTGGCGATCATCCTTGGCGAATCCTGGGTCAACGAACTGAGCGAAGAACACAACCGCGGCAAGGTCATGGCGCTGTACGCCACGGCGTTCACCGGTTGCCAGATGCTCGGCCCGGCCATGCTCTCGCTGCTCGGCGCCCAGGGGCCGTGGCTGGTGCTGATGGTCTCGGTGGGCTACGCGCTGGCGCTGGCCTGCATCGTCTGGACCGTGCCCGACGACCATGTCGAGCACGGCGAGGACGGCGAAAAGAGTTTCTCCCTGGCCGGCTTCTTCCGTGTCGCCCCGGCGTTGTGCATGGGTGTGCTGTTCTTCTCGTTCTTCGATGCGGTGATCCTCTCGCTGCTGCCGGTCTACGCGACCAACCACGCCTACGCGGTGGGCGTGGCGGCGCTGATGGTCACGGTGATCTTGACCGGCGACATGCTGTTCCAGCTGCCCATCGGCTGGCTTGCCGACCGTTGCGAGCGGACCACGGTGCACCTGGTCTGTGGCGTGGTGGCGATGCTCATCGGCCTGGCGCTGCCGTGGCTGATCCAGGTGCAATGGTTACTATGGCCGGCCCTGGTGGTGCTGGGCGCGGTGGCGGGCGGCGTCTACACCCTGGCGCTGGTGCTGATCGGGCAGCAGTTCAAGGGGCAGGACCTGGTCACGGCCAATGCCAGCGTCGGCTTGCTGTGGGGCGTGGGCAGCCTGG
>DQAA01000490.1 GCA_003523465.1 Pseudomonas sp. | reverse complement strand
GCCGATGTCTTCCCAGTTGCCGTGGCCGTTTTCGTCGCGCACCAGATTCAGGTTCAGGCCCTCGACGCGGACATCGCTCATCTGCACTTCGCGGCGCAGCAGCGGCAGCACGCGCACCGACAGGCCGAGCATCTGCAGGTCGGCGATGGGTTCGGCGGGTTTGTTCAGCGAGGCAATGCTCGCTTCGTGCAGCTCCAGGCCGAGCCAGGGGAACAGGCTCCAGCCGATGTCGCCATTGAGGGTCAGCTCGATATGAGCCTTGTCGCGAGCCAGTTGGCGGATCTCGTCTTTGTAGTCGTTGGGATCGAAGAGGTGGGTGAGGGCGAAGCCTGCTGCCACCACGATCAGCAACAGCCCGAGAATCACCAGCCCCAGGATTTTGCCGAACGCTTTCATGGGCGAGTCCTTTGTAGTCGGTATCTGAAAAGTCAGCCGCAGAGTATAGCCCTGCGACCTTGACGATCGCGATTGCTCCGCGTGGCGGGTTTGACCGTGGCGCGTGGGGCAGTTCCGCGGAAGAAAGTCTCAGTTACAAGAAAAACCGCGATATCAGTTTGGTTTTTGTTAGCTAGCTAAATGCTACTCTTGCGACCGTTCCCGGGTCTTGCTGCGACGGATTGTCGCGACAGGGCCGGCTGCCCGAAAAACGACTCGTTGCCTGCGTGCGCCAAAGTCGAGGGGTTGCCGGTTGTGGCCCGAGGGGACTACCTATCTACGAGGGCAACAATAATGAGCAGCATCACCGCCGGAGCCGTGCCCAGTGCACCCGGCTTCCTGTCCAAGGAGCGCATCGTCGCTCGACCCGGTTTCAACCGCTGGCTGGTACCCCCTGCCGCACTCGCCATCCACCTGTGCATCGGCATGGCCTATGGCTTCTCGGTGTTCTGGCTGCCGCTGTCGAAAGCGATCGGCATCACCGCACCGGTGGCCTGCGCCCCGGACATGGGCTTCTTCGCCCAGATGGTGTCGTCCACCTGCGACTGGCCGATCTCCATGCTCGGCTGGATCTACACCCTGTTCTTCATCTTCCTCGGCTGCTCGGCAGCGATCTGGGGCGGCTGGCTTGAACACGCCGGGCCGCGCAAGGCCGGTGTGGTCTCGGCGCTGTGCTGGTGTGGTGGCCTGCTGATCTCGGCACTGGGCGTCTACACCCACCAGATCTGGCTGATGTGGCTGGGCTCGGGAGTGATTGGCGGTATCGGCCTGGGCCTGGGCTACATCTCGCCGGTGTCGACCCTGATCAAGTGGTTCCCGGACAAGCGCGGCATGGCCACCGGCATGGCGATCATGGGCTTCGGCGGTGGTGCGATGGTCGGTGCGCCATTGGCGGCAGCGCTGATGAACCACTTCGCCAGCCCTGAAGGCGTCGGCGTGTGGCAGAGCTTCGTGGTGATGGCGGTGATCTACTTCATCTTCATGATCGGCGGCGCCTTGTCGTACCGCGTCCCGCCGACCGGCTGGAAACCGGAAGGCTGGACCGCCCCGGCGAAGAAGGCCAGCAACTCGATGATCACCCACCGTCACGTGCACGTCAGCGTGGCCTGGAAGACCCCGCAGTTCGCCCTGATCTGGCTGGTGCTGTGCCTCAACGTTTTCGCCGGTATCGGCATCCTCGGCATGGCCTCGCCGCTGCTGCAGGAAGTCTTCGCCGGCAAGCTGCTGGGCAACAACCTGACCTTCAGCGAACTGGACGCCGGGCAACTGGCGCAGATCGCCGCGATCGCCGCCGGCTTCACCGGCCTGCTGAGCCTGTTCAACATCGGCGGGCGCTTCTTCTGGGCATCGTTCTCCGACTACATCGGGCGCAAGAACACCTACTTCGCCTTCTTCGCGCTGGGCTTCGCCCTGTACTCGCTGGTGCCGAACATGGGCCACCTGGGCAACATCGCCCTGTTCGTGGCGGCGTTCTGCATCATCCTGTCGATGTACGGCGGTGGTTTCGCCACGGTGCCGGCATACCTGGCGGACCTGTTCGGCACGCAGATGGTCGGCGCGATCCACGGTCGCCTGCTGACCGCCTGGGCGGCGGCGGGTGTGCTTGGTCCGGTGCTGGTCAACTACCTGCGCGAGTATCAGTTGAGCATCGGCGTGGAGCGGGCTGCGGCGTACGACATCACCCTGTACATCCTTGCCGGCTTGCTGGTGCTGGGCTTCATCTGCAACGCGATGGTGCGTCCGGTGGCCGATAAGTACTTCATGACCGAAGAGCAACTGGCCGCCGAGCAGGCCATCGGGCATGACAAAGGCGCCGACAACAGCACCGTGCTGGAGTGGAAGGCTGCCGACGGCACCCTGCCGCTGGTGATCGCCGCCTGGCTGGCCGTGGGTATTCCGCTGGCCTGGGGTGTGTGGGCGACGCTGCAGAAGACTGCCGTTCTGTTCCACTGATTCGGGGGTTTGGGTCGCTCTTGCGGCCCAATCGCTGGCAAGCCNNGGACCCTGTGGGAGCTGGCTTGCTAGCGATGAGGCCCCCGAAATCCCCATCAGCCCGAAAATCGGGCGCAAAACCCCACCACCACACGTCATCTTCGTTTCAAGATGCGACGTTCTGCGCCTATAATGACCGCCTTTTTCGCCCAATGATTTTGCGGAGCTGGTGATGGTCGAACGTAAGGCGTCCGTCGAGCGCAATACTCTGGAAACCCAGATCAAAGCCTCGATCAACCTGGATGGCACTGGTAAGGCCCGATTCGATATCGGCGTGCCTTTCCTTGAGCACATGCTGGATCAGATTTCCCGTCACGGATTGATCGATCTGGACATCGAGTGCAAGGGCGACCTGCATATCGACGACCACCATACCGTCGAAGACGTCGGTATCACCCTGGGCCAGGCCTTCAACCAGGCCATCGGCGACAAGAAGGGCATCCGCCGCTACGGCCACGCCTACGTCCCGCTGGACGAAGCGCTGTCGCGGGTAGTGATCGACTTCTCCGGCCGCCCAGGCCTGGAAATGCACGTGCCGTACACCCGCGCCAGCGTGGGTGGCTTCGATGTCGACCTGTTCCAGGAATTCTTCCAGGGCTTCGTCAACCACGCCAACGTCACCCTGCACATCGACAACCTGCGCGGGCACAACACCCACCACCAGATCGAGACCGTGTTCAAGGCCTTCGGCCGCGCGCTGCGCATGGCCGTCGAGCTGGACGACCGCATGGCCGGCCAGATGCCTTCCACCAAGGGATGCCTGTAATGCAGACCGTTGCCGTTATCGACTATGGCATGGGCAATCTGCACTCGGTGGCCAAGGCCCTGGAACACGTCGGCGCCGGCAAGGTGCTGATCACCAGCGACGCGGCAGTCATCCGTGAAGCCGACCGCGTGGTCTTCCCCGGTGTGGGCGCGATCCGCGACTGCATGGGCGAGATCCGCCGCCTGGGCTTCGACAGCCTGGTCAAGGAAGTCAGCCAGGACCGTCCGTTCCTCGGCATCTGCGTCGGCATGCAGGCCCTGCTGGAGCACAGCGAGGAGAACGACGGTGTCGATTGCATCGGCATGTTCCCCGGCAAGGTGCGCTTCTTCGGCAAGGACCTGCACGAAGACGGCGAGCACCTGAAAGTGCCGCACATGGGCTGGAACGAAGTCAGCCAGGTGATCGATCACCCGCTCTGGCACGACATCCCGGACCGCGCGCGTTTCTACTTCGTGCACAGCTACTACATCGAGTCCGGCAAGCCGTCCCAGGTGATCGGTCGCGGTCACTACGGCGTCGACTTCGCCGCGGTGCTGGCCGAAGGCTCGCGCTTCGCCACCCAGTTCCACCCGGAGAAGAGCCACACCCACGGCCTGCAATTGCTGCAGAACTTCGCCAGCTGGGATGGCCGCTGGTAATGAATCGCTCGCGCAGCAAGGCCCCGGAAATCACCCTCGCGCCCGAACAGGAACGCGAGGCGCTGGACACCCTCAAGCGTTTTCTCGAAGACCGTTTCGAGCTGCAGCTGGGCTCGTTCGAAGTGGCCGAGGTGCTCGAGCTGTTCGCCAAGGAAATTGCTCCGCACTACTACAACCGGGCGATATTCGATGTTCAGACGCAGCTCAAGGAGCGCTTCGAGAGCATTGAAGTCGACTTGTGGGCGCTCGAGAAGAACTGACTTCCCGGGCTCACCGTTTACCGATTAGACAGGTTTTCCAGATGCTGATTATTCCCGCTATCGATCTCAAGGACGGTGCCTGCGTACGTCTGCGCCAGGGCCGCATGGAAGATTCCACCGTATTCTCCGACGACCCGGTGAGCATGGCCGCCAAATGGGTTGAAGGTGGCTGCCGCCGTCTGCATCTGGTCGACCTGAACGGTGCCTTCGAAGGCCAGCCGGTCAACGGCGAAGTGGTTACCGCCATCGCCAAGCGCTACCCGAACCTGCCGATCCAGATCGGCGGCGGCATCCGCTCGCTGGAAACCATCGAGCACTACGTCAAGGCTGGCGTCAGCTACGTGATCATCGGCACCAAGGCGGTCAAGCAGCCCGAGTTCGTCGCCGAAGCGTGCAAGGCCTTCCCGGGCAAGGTCATCGTCGGCCTGGACGCCAAGGACGGCTTCGTCGCCACCGACGGCTGGGCTGAAGTCAGCACCGTGCAGGTCATCGACCTGGCCAAGCGCTTCGAGGCCGACGGCGTTTCCGCGATCGTCTACACCGACATCGCCAAGGACGGGATGATGCAGGGCTGCAACGTGCCCTTCACCAAGGCCCTGGCCGAAGCCACGAAGATCCCGGTGATCGCTTCCGGTGGCATCCATAACCTGGGCGACATCAAGGCCCTGCTGGACGCCAGGGCGCCGGGCATCATCGGCGCCATTACCGGTCGTGCCATCTACGAAGGCACCCTCGACGTCGCCGAGGCCCAGGCCTTCTGCGACAGCTACAAAGGCTGAGGAGAACGCCATGGCCCTGGCCAAACGCATCATCCCTTGCCTGGACGTGGACAACGGCCGGGTCGTCAAGGGCGTCAAGTTCGAGAACATCCGTGACGCCGGCGACCCGGTGGAAATCGCCCGTCGCTACGACGAGCAGGGTGCCGACGAGATCACCTTCCTCGACATCACCGCCAGCGTCGATGGCCGTGACACCACCCTGCATACCGTCGAGCGCATGGCCAGCCAGGTGTTCATCCCGCTGACCGTAGGCGGTGGCGTGCGCAGCGTGCAGGACATCCGCAACCTGCTCAACGCCGGGGCCGACAAGGTCTCGATCAACACGGCGGCGGTGTTCAATCCTGAATTCGTCGGCGAAGCGGCGGCGCATTTCGGTTCGCAGTGCATCGTCGTCGCCATCGACGCCAAGAAAGTCTCCGGCCCGGGCGAAACCCCGCGCTGGGAGATCTTCACCCACGGCGGGCGCAAGCCTACCGGGCTGGACGCGGTGGAGTGGGCGAAGAAGATGGAAGGCCTGGGGGCTGGCGAGATCCTGCTGACCAGCATGGACCAGGACGGCATGAAGAGCGGCTTCGACCTGGGCGTGACCCGGGCGATCAGCGATGCGCTGGGGATCCCGGTGATTGCCTCGGGTGGTGTCGGCAACCTGCAGCACCTGGCCGACGGCATCCTGGAAGGCCATGCCAGCGCCGTGCTGGCGGCGAGCATCTTCCACTTCGGCGAGTACACCGTGCCTGAGGCCAAGGCCTACATGGCGCAGCGCGGCATCGTCGTTCGCTGACCTTCAGGGCCTCATCGCTGGCAAGCCAGCTCCCACAGGCACCGCGTACCCTGTGGGAGCTGGCTTGCCAGCGATAGGGCCATCAGCATCACCAAAAAAATTCAGATCCCTCCCGATGCTGACCAGACTCCTCTTCCTCCTCTCCCTGACCACCGCCGCCCAAGCCAGCGAGCCCCTGGTCCTGCTCACCGAAAACTTCCCGCCCTACAACATGTCCAGCGACGGCAAGAGTTTCGCCCATGAGCCGCAGATCCAGGGCATAGCCGCCGATCTGGTGCGGGAGATGTTCCGCCGCGCCGAAGTCCCCTACAGCATGACCCTGCGCTTCCCCTGGACCCGGGTCTACCAGCAGGCGCGGGACACGCCGAACCACGGAGTCTTCGTTCTCGCCCGCCAGGCCGATCGGGAAAAACTGTTCAAGTGGGTCGGCCCGCTGGGTCCGGATGACTGGGTGCTGCTGGCGCCGCCGGACAGCAAGATCAAGCTGGACAGCCTGGAGCAGGCCAAGGGCTTGCGCATCGGTGCCTACAAGGGCGACGCCATCGCCGAGAACCTGCAAAAGCAAGGGTTGAAGCCGGTGCTGGTGCTGCGCGACCAGGACAACGCGAAGAAGCTTTCAAGCGGTGAAATCGACCTCTGGGCCACCGGAGACCCTGCCGGTCGCTACCTGGCCCGGCAGATCGGCATGACCGCCTTCAAGACCGTGCTGCGTTTCAACGGCACCGAGTTGTTCCTGGCCCTGAACAAGAACGTTCCGGATGAAGTGGTGAAGCGCCTGCAGGATGCCCTGGAGCAGATGCGCCAGGACGGCTTCGTCGACGCCACCTACGCCCGCTACCTGTAGATCCCGCCCTTGCCGTGGGCGGGCATGGCGCGGTTGCTGCGTTCGCCGATCATCTGGCGCAGGCCGATCAGTTCGACACCCTGGGCCTTGAGCCTGGGCAGCTCGCGCTCCAGCACTTCAAGGGTCTGTGGATAAGGGTGACCGATCACCACCGCAGTGCCCTGCTTGCGGGCCATTTCCACGGCGATGCGCAACTGCCCGGCAATGGCCTCGGTGGTGCGCACGTCATCGAGAAACACATCCCGCGACAGGCTGGCCAGGCCCAGCGCCTGGGCCTTGGCGGCGGCCACGGTGGCGGCGCTGGTACGGCTGTCGACGAAGAACAGAT
>DQAA01000489.1:217-2961 GCA_003523465.1 Pseudomonas sp. | reverse complement strand
TTCGACAGGGCCACCGCCAGGGCGCGGATGACCTTGGCGGCGATCTTCGGTGCGTCGTTGAGCATTTTCTCCAGGGCGTCCTTGCCCAGGCTGAGCAACTGGCACTCGCTGGCGGCGACGCAGGAAGCGGAGCGGCGCTCGCCGTCGAGCACCGCCATTTCGCCGAAGGCGCGGCCCTTGCGCAGCACGGCGATATCCACCTCGCGGCCGTCGGCATCGGTCTTGCGCACCGCCACCTGGCCGGAAACGATCAGGCACATGAAAGTGCCGGCATCGCCTTCGCGGAAGATCACCTCGCCTGCAGCCATGCTGCTCAGGGCGAAATAGCCGGCGGCGGCGGAGAAATCGCCGGGCTGGAGCTGGTCGAACAGGCCGCAGTCCATGAGCAGGTCACGGATTTCATTGTTGAGGAAGCTGGGTTCTTGCATCGCGTCTTGTCTTTGTTGTCGGTCCGTGGGAGATCGCACCGCGTCCCAAGGCGCGGCGCAAGCTCTGACAACGAAAAACGCGATTTACACCACATCCAGCTCATTCAGGATGAAGGCGTACTCCAGCGCCACGTCACGCAGCCCCTGGTAACGCCCGCTCATGCCGCCATGACCTGCGCCCAGTTCGGTCTTCAGCAGCAGCGGGTTGCCGTCGGTTTTCGTGACCCGCAGCTTCGCCACCCACTTGGCCGCCTCCCAGTACTGCACGCGGCTGTCGTTGTAGCCGGCGATCACCAGCATGGCCGGGTAGGCCTGGGCAGCGAGGTTCTCGTAAGGCGCGTAGGCCTTGATCCGCTGGTACACCTCCGGTTCCTCGGGGTTGCCCCATTCGTCGTACTCGGTGACGGTCAGCGGCAGCTCAGGATCGAGCATGGTGTTGAGCACATCGACGAACGGCACTTCGGCAATGGCCACCTTGAACAGTTCGGGGCGCTGGTTGAGCACCGCGCCGATCAGCAGTCCGCCGGCGCTGCCGCCGCTGATTGCCAAGCGATCCGGGGTGGTGATGCCGGACGCGACCAGGTGCTCGGCGCAGGCGATGAAGTCGCTGAAAGTATTGTGCTTGTGCTCCTGCTTGCCGGCGCGATACCAGGCTTCGCCCAGCTCGCCGCCGCCACGGACATGGGCGATGGCGAAGGCCACGCCGCGGTTCAGCAGGCTAAGGCGGGCATGGGAGAACCACGGATCGAGGCTTTCGCCGTAGGCGCCATAGCCGTAGAGGTACAGCGGCACCGGCTTGCCGATATCGCTGCGGCGCTGCACCAGGCTGATGGGCACCAGGGTGCCATCGGCGGCGCGGGCCCAGAGGCGCTGGCTGACATAGTCGTCGGCATCGAACTCGCCAAGCACAGGGGTCTGCTTGAGGACCACCTGTGCACCGTCGGCCAGGCTCAACTGGCGCACCTGGGCCGGGCGGTTCAGGGCTTCGTAGCGCAGGCGGATGCGCGGGCTGACGAACTCCAGGCTGTCCTGCACGTACAGGCTGTAGGCCGCGTCCGGCAGTTGTACGCGGTAGGCCGGCAGGCCCGCCGGACGCTCTTCGATGATCGGCAGGCCGCCTTCGCGCAGGCTCAGGGTCAGGGCGTCGGCATTCAGGGTCAGGCCCTCGATCATCACCTCGTCGCTGTGGGGCACCAGCACCTGCCACAGGTCGCGGGTCGGTACGCGGTCGCCGGGGGCGTGGAACAGGGCGAAGTTGATGCCGTCCTGGTTGCTGCGCACGAACCAGCGCCATTCACCGTTCAGCTTGCCGTGGTCGGCGTCGTACTCATGGCCTTCGACCCGCGGCGCCAGGCAGGTGAACGCCTGCTCCGGGGTATCGGCATCCAGGGCCCAGGCTTCGCTGGTGGTCTTGCTGTTGAGCAGCAAGACCAGCTGGCGCTCGGAGCTGGAGCGATAGCAGTGCAGGAAGAAACGCCCGTCGGGTTCCTCGAAGACCTTTTCGGCGGTCTCCGTGCCCAAGAGGTGACGGAACAGGCGGAAGGGCCGGTGGGTCTCGTCCAGTTCGGTGAAGAACAGGGTCTGGCTGTCGTTGGCCCAGGTCATGCTGCCGTCGCAGTCGTCGAACGGCAGTTCGCTGACGGTACCGTCGGCAAGTTCCTTCACGTACAGGGTGTAGATCTCGTCGCCACTGGTATCCAGGCTGTAGGCCAGGCGCTGGTGGTCGGGGCTGACGTTGAAGGCGCCGAGGCTGAGAAAACCGCCGGCGGCCAGCTCGTTCGGGTCGAGCAGCAGTTCTTCGCGGCTTTCATCCACCGTATTGGAGTCGTCTGCCGGGCGCGGGCAGCGGTAATGGCGCGGGTATTCGTCGCCAGCGGTGGTGCGGGTGTAGTAGAGATACGGGCCCCAGGGGGAGGGCAGGGACAGGTCGGTTTCGAGGATGCGGCCCTTGATTTCCTCGAACAGGGTCTCGCGCAGGTCGGCCTGATCGGCCAGTTGCGCCTGCTGGTAAGCGTTCTCCGCCTCCAGGTAGGCCATCACCTCGGGAGCATCGCGCTCCTGCAGCCAGGCATAGGGATCCGCGCCTTCCGCCCGGCGGGCGATCGGGGCTGAAGGGGCTTGGACGGAAGAGGGCATGTGCGGTTCCTTGGCTGGGGGGCGCCTGCGCGCGGAAAAATCGTTATCATAAGCGCCTGTTTGCCTACGTTCCACGGACGCCATGACCGAAAACGACTATCTGTTTGCCTGGGGCCTGTACGCCCTGGCCGCCCTGGGTTGCCTGTGGGTAGGCTTCCGCATGACCAGCTGGATGTGGCG
>DQAA01000489.1:0-140 GCA_003523465.1 Pseudomonas sp. | reverse complement strand
AAAGGTCGGCAACAACGTCTGGCGTGCCGCCGCCGACCTGGCGATGTACGGCATGATCGCCTTCGCCCTGTACCTGATCTTCGTTGCCATCCGCATGCCGCTGGAAGCCCGTGGCCGCGCTCGCCGCGAGCGTGCCGAGG
>DQAA01000004.1 GCA_003523465.1 Pseudomonas sp. | reverse complement strand
CTCGTAGATCGCCGTGACATAGGCGCTGACCCAGTAGTAATCACCGTTCTTCGCGCGGTTCTTGACCACGCCCATCCACGGCTTGCCCTCCTTGATCGTCTCCCACATATGGCCGAACACCCCGGGTGGCATGTCGGGGTGGCGGACGATGTTGTGGGGCTGGCCGATCAATTCTTCGCGGGTGAAGCCGCTGATGGCGACGAAGGCGTCGTTGCAATAGGTGATTCGACTGTTCAGGTCGGTGGTGGAGATCAGGCGCTGTTCCTGAGGAAAGGTTCTTTCATGCTCAGTGACGGGCAAGTTATTGCGCATCTTGTGCGATCCCTGCTGATGAGATGGAAGGAAATTCATCACAGCAAGAAAAGGTCTAGCAGAGCATTCATCCGGATGTGGGCATTGGGCCAGTATTTTTACCATAGACACAAAGTATTGATGGCAACTGGCCTTTATCAGCTGGGGACCAACTGCGCGCGCAGCAGGTCGCGGAACGTCTGGATCAGCGGCTCACGGCTGCGACCACGACGAATGATCATGGAAAACGGCGCCTGATAGCCGAAGGTCGCCGGCGATATCACCCGAAGATCGCCCTTGTCGACCCAGGCCTGGGCGTAATGCTCGGGCAGATAGCCAATGTAGGCGCCGGACAGAACCAGAATCAGTTGTGCCTCCATGCTCTCCACCGTGGCGGCACTGTGCTTGAAGCCGTGCCGGGCCAGTTCCGCCTGGCTCCAGTAACCGCGGCCGACCATGCGCTGCTGGGTGATGACCTGCTCGGGAATGCGCCGCTCGTGATACAGCGGGTGACGGTTGCTGCAATACAGCCAGTGCTGCTCGCGGTACAGCGGCTGGTAAACCAGCCCACTCATTCGCGTGGAAAAGGCGCCGATGGCCAGGTCCAGGCGATTGTCCTGCACGCCCAGTTGCAGCTCGTAGGGGCTGGACACCGACAGGTGCAGGTGCACCGCCGGATGCTCCTGGCTGTAGGCGCCGATGGCTTCGGCCAGAGGCAAGGCGCGGTCGCCGACGGTGGAGTCGATCACCCCGAGATTGAGCGTGCCGCGCAATTCGCCCTTCAGCGCCGCCGCGTATTGCTCGAAGCCGTCCAGCTCGGCAAGCAGGCGCAGGGTCTCCTGGTGAAACAGTTCGCCCTTGCTGGTCAGGCTGAAACCGCCACGGCCGCGATGACACAGGACGATCCCCAGCGCCCCTTCCAGCTGGCTCATGTAAGTGCTGATGGCCGAGGTCGACAGGTTGAGATCGCGCTGGGCATTGGCGAAGCCCTGGTGGCGCACCACGCTGGCGAAAATGCGCAGCAGCTTCAGGTCGGGGAGGTTCGAGGCCATGGAAAAGGGGCGTCCGCGGGTCGGAAATCGCCACAGTCTAACCGTGCCGGCGGATGATTCGGCAAAGATAGTTCAGAAAAACCTGAACTAAGTATTTGCCGGTAGCGATTCTTTCGCGGCACTACCTTTTGCAGACTGCGCCGCACAGCAACTGTTCCAGAAGACTTTTGGCCCCCAGGCCGGTGTCGAGAACAGATATCAACAACTAGAACAATCGAATCGATGAGGCCCGAACCGTGGACAAGATTCTTCACCAACCACTGGGCGGCAACGAAATGCCGCGCTTCGGCGGCATCGCGACCATGCTCCGCCTTCCTCACCTGCAAAGCCCGGCCGGCCTCGACGCCGCCTTTATCGGCGTGCCGCTGGACATCGGTACCTCGCTGCGCTCCGGTACCCGCTTCGGCCCGCGGCAGATCCGCGCCGAGTCGGTGATGATCCGCCCGTACAACATGGCCACCGGCGCTGCGCCGTTCGACTCGCTGTCAGTCGCCGACATCGGTGACGTGGCGATCAACACCTTCAACCTGCTCGACGCCGTGCGCATCATCGAAGAAGCCTACGACGAGATCGTCGCGCACAACGTGATCCCCCTGACCTTGGGCGGCGACCACACCATCACCCTGCCGATCCTGCGCGCCCTGCACAAAAAGCACGGCAAGATCGGCCTGGTGCATATCGATGCCCACGCCGACGTCAACGACCACATGTTCGGCGAGAAGATCGCCCACGGCACCACCTTCCGCCGCGCCGTGGAAGAAGGCCTGCTCGATTGCGATCGCGTGGTACAGATCGGCCTGCGCGCCCAGGGCTATACCGCCGAGGATTTCAACTGGAGCCGCAAGCAGGGCTTCCGCGTGGTCCAGGCCGAGGAGTGCTGGCACAAATCCCTGGAGCCGCTGATGGCGGAAGTCCGCGAGAAAGTCGGCGGCGGCCCGGTGTACCTGTCCTTCGATATCGACGGCATCGACCCGGCCTGGGCGCCTGGCACCGGCACCCCGGAAATCGGCGGCCTGACCACCATCCAGGCCATTGAAATCATCCGCGGCTGCCAGGATCTCGACCTGATCGGCTGCGACCTGGTGGAAGTCTCCCCACCCTACGACACCACCGGCAACACCTCGTTGCTGGGTGCCAACCTGCTGTACGAAATGCTCTGTGTGCTGCCCGGCGTAGCCCGTCGCTAAAGCCAAGGCAAGGAGCGTCATGCGGCAGGAGCCATGACGGCGGCCCGTTGAGCACGGGCCGCGCTACTACGAAGAAAAGACCCGTGGCGGTTCGCCGCGTGCGGGATCGATCTCACATAAAAAAGATAATTGGAGACACCCCATGGCCTTGGACATATTCGTTGTACTGATATACGCCGCCGGCATGCTGTTGCTGGGCTGGTACGGCATGCGCCGCGCCAAGACCCACGAGGAATACCTGGTGGCCGGACGCAATCTCGGCCCGACCCTGTACATGGGCACCATGGCCGCCACCGTACTGGGCGGCGCCTCCACCGTCGGCACCGTGAAGCTCGGCTACGTCCACGGCATCTCCGGTTTCTGGCTCTGCGCCGCGCTGGGCCTGGGCATCATCGCCCTCAACCTGTTCCTCGCCAAACCCCTGCTGCGCCTGCGCATCTTCACCGTGACCCAGGTCCTGGAGCGTCGCTACAACCCGATGGCGCGCCAGGCCAGTGCGGTGATCATGCTGGCCTACGCGCTGATGATCGGCGTGACCTCGACCCTGGCCATCGGCACCGTATTGCAGGTGCTGTTCGAACTGCCGTTCTGGGCGGCGGTGCTGCTCGGCGGCGGCGTCGTGGTGGTGTACTCGACCATCGGCGGCATGTGGTCGCTGACCCTGACCGACATCGTCCAGTTCGTGATCAAGACCGTGGGCCTGATGTTCGTCCTGCTGCCGATCTGCCTGTACCGCGTCGGCGGCTGGGACCAACTGGTGGCCAAGCTGCCGGAAGCCAGCTTCAGCCTGACCACCATCGGCTGGGACACGATCATCACCTACTTCCTGATCTACTTCTTCGGCATCCTGATCGGCCAGGACATCTGGCAGCGGGTGTTCACCGCCCGTGACGAGCGCGTCGCCAAGGTCGCCGGTACCACGGCGGGTATCTACTGCGTGATCTACGGCCTGGTCTGCGCGGTGATCGGCATGGCGGCCCACGTACTGCTGCCTGACCTGGGCAACGCCAACAACGCCTTCGCCGCCATCGTCAAATCGGCGCTGCCGGACGGCATCCGTGGCCTGGTCATCGCTGCCGCACTGGCGGCCATGATGTCCACTGCCAGTGCCGGCCTGCTGGCGGCGTCCACCGTACTGACCGAAGACCTGCTGCCAAGGCTGCGCGGCGGCAAGCAATCGAGCCTGGCGATCAACCGCCTGTTCACCCTGCTGACTGGTCTCGCCGTGCTGGCCATCGCCCTGGTGGTGGAAGACGTCATCAGCGCCCTGACCCTGGCCTACAACCTGCTGGTGGGTGGCATGCTGGTGCCGCTGATCGGTGCCATCTACTGGAAACGCGCGACCACTCGCGGTGCGATCGTCAGCATGAGCCTGGGCTTCGTGACTGCCCTGGCGTTCATGATCAAGGACGGGATGGATGCGAACACGCCGATCTACTACAGCCTGGCGATCGGGCTGGTGAGCTTCGTGGTGGTGAGTCTGCTGTCGCGGCCGGCGGTGAATGCGGCCAAGCTGGCTTGATGGGAAGCTGCAAGCTTTAAGTTTCAAGCTGTAAGAAAAAGCCGGCCAGTGGCGCGAATGCTTTTTCTTGCAGCTTAGGGCTTACAGCTTGCAGCTCGACTCCCTCAGCGCCGCGGCTGACGCCTGCGCTTCTCGTCATCGGCAGGAATCGGTACCGGTTGCATCGGCGGGATCAGGCCCAAAGCCACAGCCAGGTCGTGGAGCCAGTTCATCATCAGGTTTTTCATAAGGTCCCCCTTGAGGGTCATCGTGGCAATCCAATAGCAACGATGTTTCCCAGACATCATAGGACGAAATCCTACAAGCCGCTTGTAGAAATCAACAGCTTTCTGATCCGGATCAAGCGCTGAGCGCCTGGCCGACGGACGGTGCTTTCCAACCCTCTTCCCGCCTTCCCTCCTCCTGCAGGCTTACCCAGGCATCCAGGTTGGCCCCGCGCATGCCCCGGCGCCAGACCAGCCAGGTGGTGGCCTGGTCGAACGGCGTCTGCAAGCGATGCACCGCAACGTTCTCCCGGCCCGGCAGGCTGTCGAGCATCGACTGCGACATCAGCGCCACCCCGGAACCCGCCACCACACAGGCCAGCATGCTCGGGTAGGACTCGATCTCCATGGCCCGGCCCATGGCAGCGTGGTCGTGGGCGTACCAGGCCTCGAGGCGCATGCGGTAGGAACAGCCCTTGCGGAAGGTGAACACCGCACGCCCGGCCACATCCCGGGCGCTGTGCAC
>DQAA01000509.1 GCA_003523465.1 Pseudomonas sp. | reverse complement strand
GTGATGCGGTCTTCGAAGCCGAGGCGGATCAGGCCGGCAGCGGCGAGGATGATCGCGTCGTACTCGCCGGCATCCAGCTTGGCCAGGCGGGTGTTGACGTTGCCCCGCAGGAAGCGGATCTGCAGGTCCGGGCGGCGTGCCAGCAACTGGGCCTGGCGGCGCAGGCTGGAGGTACCGACGATGCTGCCGGCCGGCAGGGCGTCGAGACTGGCATGGGTATTTGAGACGAAGGCGTCGCGGGGGTCTTCGCGCTCGCAGATGCAGAACAGGCCCAGGCCTTCGGGGAAGTCCATCGGCACATCCTTCATCGAATGCACGGCGATATCGGCTTCCTGTTCGAGCAGCGCCGTTTCCAGCTCCTTGACGAACAGGCCCTTGCCACCGATTTTCGAGAGTGGCGAGTCGAGCAGCTTGTCGCCGCGACTGACCATCGGCACCAGGGTCACGATCAGGCCGGGATGGGCCTGTTCCAGACGGGCTTTGACATATTCGGCCTGCCACAGGGCAAGGGCGCTTTTGCGGGTGGCAATGCGGATTTCGCGAGTGGACATGGAACGATCCGTACGAGATAGATTCGCCGGATGATAACAGCTAGATCAAAGCCTCTTGCAGATCCATGTCATCGAAAGAAAAGACCATCCCTGGCCACGATCCCGTCCATCCCCGCCCTAAAGCTGCTGCATCATTTTGCGTACACCGGCGACGTGCCGGCGGCTGACGATCAGCGCATCGCCATTCAAACCCTTGAGAAACAACTGAAAGTGGCCGAGGGGCGTACGCTGCAGACGCTCGATGCGATCCCGGGCCACCAGGGCATTGCGGTGGATACGCACGAAACGATCACCGAACTCGTCCTCGAGGGCCTTGAGGGGTTCGTCGAGCAGGACTTCGCCGCCCTCGTGGCGCAGGGTCACGTACTTGTGGTCGGCAATGAAATAGATGACTTCGCTAAGAGGCACCAGCTCGATGCCCTTGCGGGTCCGCGCGCTGATATGGCTGCGCGGGCCGCTGCCGCTTTCCGCGGCGGGGCGGGTCAGGGCCGCCAGTTGCGTACGGTTGGGACGCTCGGCCTTGCGCAGGGCGCTGTGCAGGTCTTCACCCTGCACCGGCTTGAGTACATAACCGAGGGCACTGTCCTTGAACGCATCCAGGGTGAACTCGTCTTCGCTGGTGCAAAACACCACGGCGGGCGGTGCTTCACGCTCGCACAAGCGGGCGGCGACCTGGAGGCCGTCCATGCCGGGCATGCGGATGTCGAGCAGGACTACGTCGGGTTTGTGGCTTTCGATCAGCGCCAGTGCCTCTTCGCCGTTGGTGGCGCTGGGCTCCAGCACGGTATAGCCCTCCAGATCGCCGAGCAGGCGGCTCAGGCGTTCGCGGGCTTGGGGTTCGTCATCAACGATCAGGACATTCATATTGCGCTGGATTCCTGCGTGAGTCTCGCACAAGGCTTACGTGGATATTCACGGTGACAGGCCGTCACGGCGACCCTCGCTCAGACTCGCACGATGGCTAAAGATTCACTGGTCGACAGCAAACAATGCCGATCCTCTGTCCAACTGTAGACGGTTGCCGCAACACTGCCGTTCAATCGGTGAATATCCCCTGCAAGCGCGACATAAACCCGCATTTGTGCCGACCGCCGAGCCCCGTCGGGCCTGGCAACCCTGCTATCATCCGCACACTTTTTTCCCGTTCACGCCTTCAACGAGCGAATCCATGAGCACTGACAAGACCAACCAGTCCTGGGGCGGCCGCTTCAGTGAGCCCGTCGACGCCTTCGTCGCCCGCTTCACCGCCTCCGTCACCTTCGACCAGCGCCTGTACCGCCACGACATCATGGGTTCGATCGCCCACGCCACCATGCTGGCGAAGGTCGGCGTGCTCACCGACGCCGAGCGCGACAGCATCATCGATGGCCTGAAGACCATCCAGGGCGAAATCGAGGCGGGCAACTTCGACTGGCGCATCGACCTCGAAGACGTGCACATGAACATCGAAGCGCGCCTGACCGACCGCATCGGCATCACTGGCAAGAAGCTGCACACCGGCCGTAGCCGCAACGACCAGGTCGCCACCGATATCCGCCTGTGGCTGCGCGACGAGATCGACCTGATCCTCGGCGAAATCACCCGTCTGCAGCAGGGCCTGCTGGAGCAGGCCGAGCGCGAGGCGGAAACCGTCATGCCGGGCTTCACCCACTTGCAGACCGCCCAGCCCGTGACCTTCGGCCACCACCTGCTGGCCTGGTTCGAAATGCTCAGCCGTGACTACGAGCGCCTGGTCGACTGTCGCAAGCGCGCCAACCGCATGCCCCTGGGCAGCGCCGCCCTGGCCGGCACCACCTACCCGATCAACCGCGAGCTGACCTGCCAGCTGCTGGGCTTCGAAGCCGTGGCCGGCAACTCGCTGGACGGCGTTTCGGACCGTGACTTCGCCATCGAATTCTGCGCTGCCGCCAGCGTCGCGATGATGCACCTGTCGCGCTTCTCCGAAGAGCTGGTGCTGTGGACCAGCGCGCAGTTCCAGTTCATCGATCTGCCTGACCGGTTCTGCACCGGCAGCTCGATCATGCCGCAGAAGAAAAACCCCGACGTGCCTGAACTGGTACGCGGCAAGACCGGCCGTGTGTTCGGCGCCCTGACCGGCCTGCTGACCCTGATGAAAGGCCAGCCGCTGGCCTACAACAAGGACAACCAGGAAGACAAGGAGCCGCTGTTCGACGCCGCCGACACCCTGCGCGACTCGCTGCGCGCCTTCGCCGACATGATCCCGGCGATCAAGCCACGTCACGCGATCATGCGCGAAGCGGCCCTGCGTGGTTTCTCCACCGCCACCGACCTGGCGGATTACCTGGTGCGCCGTGGCCTGCCGTTCCGTGATTGCCACGAGATCGTCGGCCATGCCGTGAAGTACGGTGTGGACAGCGGCAAGGACCTTGCCGAGATGAGCCTGGAAGAACTGCGTCAGTTCAGCGACCAGATCGAGCAGGACGTGTTCGCCGTACTGACCCTGGAAGGTTCGGTCAACGCGCGTAACCACATCGGCGGTACCGCTCCGGCGCAAGTACGCGCTGCGGTCGCCCGCGGCAAGGCCCTGCTGGCCAGCCGCTAAGGTCTAAAGGCTGACGCGGACCTTGTGGGAGCTGGCTTGCCAGCGATTGCTGTAGTGAATTCACCATAGCTATCGCTGGCAAGCCAGCTCCCACAGGGTCCGCGTCAAGCCGCCCCTCCTATCTTCCTTATTGCTGACTGCGCGCCTTCACCACCTTCTCCAGGAAGGTCGGGAACTGCGCCGCCTTCGCCTCATTGATCGCCACCACATGCGGGTTCTGCCCGATCAGTTCCAGCAGCGCCACGGCCTGCGGGAAGTCTTCCAGCACGTCCACGCCATGCACCTTCTTGCCCACGGCCCGGGCCAGGTCGACGCTGAAGAAGAAGTACAGATCCGCCACGGTGAAGCTCTCGCCTGCCACGTAAGGGGCGAACACCCCATTGCGCTTGAGGGTCGCCAGACCTGCCAGCAACTCCGGCCAGGCCTTGGCCTTGAGCTGTTCCGGCACTTCCGCGCCAAAGAACGACTGCGGGTAGAACACCCGTGCGGTCAGCTCGATATACAGCTCGATTTCCTTGACCAGCTCCCACACCTTGGCCCGGGCGAACGGGTCGGCCGGCAGCAGCGGCTTGCCGCCTTGGGTCTGCTCGATGTAGTCGAGGATGATGTCGGTCTCGCTGAGGAAGCCGTGCTCGGTTTCCAGCACCGGCACCTTGCCCCGCGGGCTGATCTTCAGCGAATCCGGAACCTGGCCGCCGAAAAACAGCACTTCCTCGAACGCCAGGCCTTTTTCCAGCAGCGCCAGTTTGACCATGTTGTAGTAGTTGCTGACCGCGAATCCATGAAGCTTGAGCATGTGGAACAGCCTCCAGGCCGAAAGGGGTTGGCCGGGCTGTTTATAGCCGCAATGCCAGGGACTGACCAGCATCATGCAGGCGACAGATAGCCCGGCATTGGCGGCAAGGCCGTGGCACACTGGCTGCCTTGTCCAAAGGAGTGCGCCATGAGCGACCACGATATCGACCGCGACGACGAAGAAGCCTTCGCCGAGTCGACCCTGACCCAGGCCATCGAAAACCAGATCGAAAGCGGCGAGCCGCCAGCGGCCAAGGCAGCCTTCAACAAGCTGACCCTGGTGGGCTACGAGCGCGAAGACATCCTCAACCTGATGGCCCACGTCCTGGCAATCGAGATCGATGCCATGCTCGACGAAGACCGCGCCTTCGACACCGAATGGTATGAAACCGCGTTGCGCGCCCTGCCCGAATTGCCGCCGGAGAAGGAATAAGGCAAATCAAGGCAAGGCGACTACACTGCATGACCAGGCGCCCACAGAGGTGCCACCCTCCTTTTCTTGAAGTCGGAGTATCTATGTCGTTCACCCCCGAGTTGGTTGCCGAACTGGAAATTCTTGCGCTGTTCAACCTGGACAGCACTCAGGAAGGACTCAAAGTCCATGCCACCGCCGCACCGCAGACCATTGCCGCGGCGAAACGCCTTTATGAAAAGAAACTGATCGACCAGCCCGATGGCGGCTACCTGACGCAGCTCGGGCATGACGCCGCCGAAGCTGCCCAGCAATTGCTGACCATTCTGAACGTCGCCGAACCTGCCTGATATCTCTTCCTTCCCGTAAGCCCGCGGCCTTTGCTGCGGGCTTGTCCTGCCTGACTCAGTGCTGCCGACGGGCGGCGCTGGAAAACTGACGTCAAAAATCAAATAGCGCTTATCGCTTGGCGCCGAGTGGGGCTAAACTCGCCCCTGCCTTCATGACGGCCGGCTTGAGCTTGCGATGAATCTTCCTCACGAAATCCGCCCTGATCTCGACCAGGGCATCGACCGCAAGGTCCTCAGTCAACTGCGCAAGCGCTTTCTGGATCTCAACCAGGGCCGCCTGGCGCGCGCGATGGAAGGGCTGTCCAGCCGTCAGCAACAGGTCCTGACCCTGCTGCCGCTGTTTTTCCACGTCAATCATCCGCTGCTGCCCGGCTATGTCTCGGGTACCACCCCGGCGGGTGTCTCCGCCTACGAGCCGACCCCGCTGACCCTCGCCGAGGCCCAGCGCCTGACCCGTTCGTTCTCCTATAAAGCCAGGCGCGGCGAGCAGGTGCAGCCGGTTCATGGCCTGTTCCTGATGGGCAGCCTGGGCACCCTGGCCCAGGCGGAACAGAGCGACATGGACATCTGGGTCTGCCACGCCGCCGATCTTGGTGACGCTGCGGTGGCCGAGCTGCGCAAGAAGTGCCAGTTGCTGGAGGCCTGGGCCGCCAGCCAGGGCGCCGAGGCGCATTTCTTCCTGATCGAGCCGGGGCAGTTCGTGCGCGGCGAGCGCGACAGCCGCCTGAGTTCCGACGACTGCGGCACGACCCAGCATTACCTGCTGCTGGACGAGTTCTACCGCACCGCGATCTGGCTGGCCGGACGCACGCCGTTGTGGTGGCTGGTCCCGGTCTATGAAGAAAGCAACTACGCGCAGTACACCGAGACCCTGTTGTCCAAGCGCTTCGTGCGCGGTGAAGAGGTGCTGGATCTCGGCAACCTGGCGCACATCCCGCCCGGCGAGTTCGTCGGCGCCGGGCTCTGGCAACTGTTCAAGGGCATCGAGTCACCCTACAAGTCCGTGCTCAAGCTGCTGCTGACCGAGGTGTACGCCAGCGAGCATCCGGAGGTGCGCTGCCTGAGCCTGCACTTCAAGCAGGCGGTGTTCGCCAATGTGCTCGATATCGACGAGCTGGACCCGTACATGATGGTCTACCGGCGCATCGAGCAATACCTGCAACGGCGCAACGAAACCCAGCGCCTGGAGCTGGTGCGACGCAGCCTGTACCTCAAGGTCAACCGCAAGATCAGCCAGCTGGCCCGGCAGAAACCCAACTGGCAGAGCGAACTGCTCGAACGCCTGGCCCATGAATGGGGCTGGGACGAGCGCCAGCTGGCCCTGCTCGNNCTCGACAGCCGCAGCCAGTGGAAGGTGCGCCAGGTCGCCGCCGAGCGACGGGTGCTGGTGGCCGAGCTGAACCATAGCTATCGCTTCCTCGATCAGTTCGCCCGCAACCTGGGCGCCACCGCACGCATCGACCAGCGCGACCTGAACATCCTGGGCCGACGCC
>DQAA01000282.1:4848-4988 GCA_003523465.1 Pseudomonas sp. | reverse complement strand
GGCAGGCCGAAGTGGGTCGGCGGACGCCAGGCGACCCGTCGCGGGTTGGCCCGCCACTGGCGATCGAAGAGCATCTGCCAGTCCGCCACCAGCGGGCCCTGCATCTGCACCATTACTTCATGCCAGTCGCTGGCATTCTC
>DQAA01000282.1:0-4777 GCA_003523465.1 Pseudomonas sp. | reverse complement strand
AGCGCAGGCGGTTGTACCAGCGCAGCTCGACACCGGCGGCCTGCAGGCGCTGGCGAAGGCTCAAGGTGAACGCCAGCGAGCCATAGTCATCGAACAGGCAGCGGACCTTCACCCCGCGCTCGGCGGCGCTGACCAGGGCCTGGACCATCGCCTCGGCACAGGCCCCCGCCTCCACCAGGTACAGTTCCAGGTCCACCTGGAACTCGGCACGGGCGATGGCGGTGAGCATGGGCGGGAAAAACGCCGGTCCGTCGATCAGCAGTTCGAATTGATTGCCGGAACGCCAGGGAAAAACCGGCCCGGCCATGTCAGCGCGCCGTGAAGATCAGCACCGCACCCACCGGCACCGAGAGATTGATCGACTTGAGCCCGGCAGCCTTGCGCAGAGTTTCCAGGCCCGGAGCCAGGTCGAAATGCTCGGCACGCAGTACCAGCGGCTCCAGGGTCACCACCTGGAAGCGCCGTTCGTCGAGGCGGGTCGCCAGCAACTGGGCGTTGTAGCTGTGGGTCTTGCCGTGCAGGGTGACGTTGACCGGCAGGCGCAATTCCAGCTGGGCGCCGTTGGCCAGGTCATTGATCGGCCGCAGGTCGAGTTGGGCGCGGATGGTCGCGTCGGGGAAGGCCTCGACATTGAACAGGTCGCGGCGCATGCGTTCGTCGCGCAGGGGAATGCCGCTGCTGACCGAATCCATCTCGACTTCGAGTTCCGCCGCGCCCTTGCGATCGACCTTGCCGTGCAGCACCAGGAAGCGATGCACTTCCGACACATCGCCGTTCTTGCTGCTGATGAAGGAAAGCCGCGATGACTCGTTGTCCAGGTACCAGTTGGCCTGTGCGGGGAGGCAGACGATCGCCAGCGAGGCGAGCAAGAGACGAAGCGGGCTGGGCATGCGAAATCCTGAAACACTTTGGCGCTCAACCTTACCCGCCCGCCCTCACGGCAGCAAGCGACAGCCCTCGCGCGGGCCCTGCCACTGGGCGCTGGCGCTGCGCCCAAGACCGCTGGCATCGACGCGGTGAGCGCGCGGGTCGTCGCGCAGTTCGCTTAGCGGCAACCACTGTTTCACGTAGCTCTGGCAGTAGCCGCTTTCGAAGCCCATCACGTAGCGGCAGGAACAATATTCCTTGACCGAGTAGGCGCTGAGGATGCCGGGGAAGGCGCTCAATGCCGCGCGCTCGGACCAGCCCCACACCAGCATGCCGAGAAGGATCAGCAACGACAGGCGTTTCATGGCCGATCTCCCGGGAAGGCGGCAAGGACATGGCGCAACAGGGCGTTGTGCTGGAAGCTGCCATCGCGGTCATCGGCGTAGCGCACCACCACCAGCTTCTGCTGCGGCAGCACGTACAGTGCCTGGCCCCAATGGCCGAGGGCGGCGAAGGTGTCGACGGGTGCGTCCGGCCAGGCCGAGGTGGTATTCAACCACCACTGCCCGCCGGGCATCGCTTCGCCGGGTTCGGCGGTGGCCTTGGCGAAGGCGGTGCGATTGAATTTCACCCAGTCGACCGGGAGTAGTTGCCGGCCCTGCCAGCGGCCATCGTCGAGCATCAGTTGGCCGATGCGCGCCAGCTCGCGGGCCGTCATGTAGAGATAGGAAGAACCGACGAAGGTGCCCTGGGCATCGCGTTCCCAGACCGCCCGCTCGATGCCGAGGGGTTCGAACAGTGCGGACCAGGGATAGTCGGCGTAGCGCTCCGGGCCGACCATCTGCCGCAATGCTGCGGCCAGGACATTGCTGTCGNNATAGAGAAAGCGCTCGCCCGGCGCGGCAGCCACGCCACGGGCGGCGGTGAAGCCGGCCATGTCCTTGCGGCCACTGGTGTAGAGCATGGCCACCACCGAGGACTTCAGCGGGGCGTACTCGTAGTCTTCCTGCCAGTCGAGGCCACTGGCCCAGTGCAGCAGGTCCTGGATGCGGACCTGGGGATGGGCCTTCATCGGCGGGTAAAAGCTGGCGACCGGGTCATCCAGCTTGAAGCGGCCTTCGCCATAGGCGACGCCGAGGACGGTCGCCAGCACGCTCTTGCTGATGGACCAGGTCAGATGCGGGGTATCGGCGCCGGTCGGGGCGGCGTAGTGCTCGTAGACGATCTTGCCGTTCTGGATCACCAGCAGCGCGTCGGTGCGAATGCCTTCGCGGGTCTGCTCGTTGCGCTCGGGGAAGGCGTAGGCCTGCAACGCCGATTCGTCGGCCCAAGCCGAGGGGAGGATGAGGAAGAGCAAGGCGATGAGCGCGGTGCGCATGGTCGGTACCCGGATGCGTGATCGGGCAAGGGTAGCCGGGGTTCATGACAGGTGGAGGGTGTTCTCTCGGGCCTCATCGTCGGCAACGCCGGCTCCCACAAGATTCGCGGTGCTCTCGGTCCTTGTGGGAGCCGGCGTTGCCGGCGATGAGGCCATCAGCCACACCGTGGATTCAGGCGCCGATAATGCCGCCATCCTCGCGGGTAATCGCCATCACCGAAGACCGCGGCTTGCCATTCGGCAGATGCTCGGGGAAGGTCGAGCCGCCGGTTTCACCCGGATGCTGGATCCCCACGAACAAGGTCTTCTGGTCCGGCGCAAAGGCAATCCCGGTCACCTCGCAGGCCACTGGCCCGACCATGAAGCGACGGATTTCTCCGGTTGCCGGATCGGCGCAGAGCATCTGGTTGTTGCCCATGCCGGCGAAGTCCCCGGCATTGCTGTAGTCGCCGTCAGTGAGGATCCACAGCCGTCCGTCCAGGTCGAAGCCCAGGCCGTCAGGGCTGTTGAACATGTTCTGCGCGGTGACGTTGTGCGAACCGCCCTTCGCTGCTCCCGGATGCACCTCGGGGTTGCCGGCGACGACGAACAGGTCCCAGTCGAACGCCATCGAGCCGTGGTCATCCGCAGTTTCGCGCCAGCGCAGGATCTGCCCGTAGACGTTCTTCTCCCGCGGGTTCGGCCCGCCTACTGGCTGGCCTTCCTCGCCACGCTTGGCGTTGTTGGTCAGGGTGCAATAGACCTGGCCGTCCTTGGGGCTGACCACGATCCATTCCGGACGGTCCATGCGCGTAGCCTTCAGCAGGCTGGCGGCGAGGCGCGCGTGGATCAGCACCTGGGCCTGGTTGGCGAAGCCGGCCGCGGCGTTCAGGCCGTTCTTGCCGTGGGTCAGTTCCAGCCACTGGCCCTTGCCCTTGGGATGATCAGGGTTGCCGTCGCCATCGTCGAAGCGGGCCACGTACAGGGTGCCGTGGTCCAGCAGGTTGCGATTGGCGGTGGGGTTCTTGTGGTCGATGCGCTCGCGGCTGATGAACTTGTAGATGAACTCGCCACGCTCGTCGTCGCCCATGTACACCACGGCGCGGCCGTCACGGGTTTCGCCGAGGGCGGCGTTCTCGTGCTTGAAGCGGCCCAGGGCGGTGCGCTTGACCGGGGTGGATTTCGGATCGAACGGATCGATCTCCACGACCCACCCATGGCGGTTCAGTTCGTTGGGGTTCTTCGCCAGGTCGAAACGCGGGTCGTGCTGGTGCCAGCCGATTTCCTTGCCCGCCACCGTGGCGCCGTAGCGTTTCTGCCCGGCATCGAAGGCCTGCTGCGGATCGCTGCTGCCGAAGCAGTCGGTGAAGTTTTCTTCGCAGGTCAGGTAGGTGCCCCACGGCGTCTTGCCGTTGGCGCAGTTCTGGAAGGTACCGAGCACCTTGGTCGCGCTGTTGTCGGCGGTAGTGCGCATCCAGGCATCGCCGGCGGCCGGGCCGCTGAGGCGGATCGGCGTGTTGCCGTGGATGCGGCGGTTGTACCTGGAGTCCTGGACGAACTGCCATTGGCCGTTCTTGCGCTGCACTTCGATCACCGAGACGCCTTCGGCCGCCTGGGCCTTGTGCACGTCTTCGGCATTGGCCGGCTGGCCGCCGTGATCGAACAGGTAGCGGTAGTTGGTGTATTCGTTGTTGATCGCCATGAGCGCCCGGTTTTCATCACCGGGGAAGGGGAACAGGCTCATGCCGTCGTTGTTGTCGCCGAACTGCACTTCCTGGGCCTTGGCCGTGCCCTTGCCGGACGGGTCGAAGGCCGGCGAATCGGCGTGCAGCGGCTGGCCCCAGCTGATCAGCACCGAGGCCTTGTAGCCCGGCGGCAGGCTGATGCCATCGGCGGTGGAAGAGGGAATACCGGTGAAACCGAGCAATGCACTGCCGGACGCAGCACTGACGCTATCGGCCAGCACGCTGCGGCTCAGCAGGTTGCCACCGAGAAACAGCGCCGCTCCACACAAGGCGCCGGCACCGATGAAACGGCGACGGCTCAGTCCGACGAGTTGCTCAAGATCGGTCGGCTGGTTTTCTTCTAATAGGTTCATGACAGGCTTCCTGCGGTTTGTGGCAGTCACCTTAATCAGGCCCTATGACAGTTTTGTGGCCGATTTCAGACGGGTGTTCCGAGAAGAACGTAAGTAGGAAGGAAGCGCACTTGTACGACGCTTCCGACGTCTAGTGCGTGGGCCCGCAGCCATTCCGGTTCGGCGAAGGCACACAGGATCTGCCCGCTGCCCAGGCTCAGGCGCAGCTCGCTGGAGCCCTGGGGGTCTTCCTGCAGCTCGTCGATGCGCGCTTCCAGGCTGTTGCTGCCCGGCGGCACTGGCGCGTCGCGGGTCGCCAGTTCCAGCCAGCCGGCCTTGATCAGGGCGACCACGGCGGTGCCAAGCTCAAGCTCCAGGCGGTGGGTGCTGTCGTGGGTGATCTGCGCCTCGATGCGCAGGCCGCCGGCCAGGGTCAGTTCGATGGTGTCGTTGCGTCCCTGCGGATGGATCGCACT
>DQAA01000092.1:6351-6562 GCA_003523465.1 Pseudomonas sp. | reverse complement strand
AATGAACGATCAGGCCGACCTCGCCGCCCAGCCCCGCCACCAGCTCGCGCAGGCGCGCGTGCATGGCGTCGAGGGTCGACAGCGGGTAATAACCGCGGGCGATACCGGACTGGTTGGTAGCGACCGCTACCGTCCAGCCGGCCTGGCTCAACTGCGCGATGGCCTCGATCGAGCCGGGAATCGGAATCCACTCTTCCAGCGACTTGATGTA
>DQAA01000092.1:1761-6341 GCA_003523465.1 Pseudomonas sp. | reverse complement strand
CAAGGCTTACCCCAGCAGCGAGATGTCGGCCACGCCCAGGAACAGACCGCGCAGGCGGCTGAGCAGGGCATAACGGTTGGCACGCACGCTGGCGTCCTCGGCATTGACCATCACCGCTTCGAAGAACGCATCCACCGGCTCGCGCAGTGCGGCCAGGCGCGCCAGCGATTCGGTGTACTGGCGCGAGGCGGCCATCGGCTGCACGGCCTGGTCGGCCTGCTGGATCGCCGAGTACAGCGAGAACTCGTTGGCGTTGTCGAAGTACTTCGGCTCGACGCTGCTGGCGATGGTGCCTTCGAACTTGCTCAACAGGTTCGATACACGTTTGTTCACCGCAGCCAGGGCCTCGGCTTCCGGCAGCTTGCGGAAGGCCTGGACGGCCTGCACGCGCTGGTCGAAGTCCAGGGCGGAACCCGGGTTCAGGGCACGTACCGAAAGGTAGGTGGCGACGTCGATGCCTTCGTCTTCATAACGCGCACGCAGGCGGTCGAAGATGAACTCCAGCACCTGCTCGGCCAGGCCGGCGGCCTTGACCTTGGCGCCGAACTGGGTGACCGCGTAGGCCACGGCCTCGGTCAGGTCCAGGTCCAGTTGTTTCTCGATCAGGATCCGCAGCACGCCCAGGGCCGCGCGACGCAGGGCGTACGGGTCCTTGGAACCGGTTGGCAGCATGCCGATACCGAAGATGCCGACCAGGGTGTCGAGCTTGTCGGCGATGGCCACGGCCGCGCCGGTCAGGGTCGAAGGCAGTTCGGCACCAGCACCGCGCGGCATGTACTGCTCGTTCAGGGCCAGGGCGACGTCTTCCGGCTCACCATCGTTCAGCGCGTAGTAGTAACCGGCCACGCCCTGCATTTCCGGGAACTCGCCGACCATCTCGGTGGCCAGGTCGCATTTCGACAGCAGGCCTGCACGGGCAGCGCGCTGCGGGTCACCGCCGATCTTGCCGGCGATGAACGCGGCCAGCTTGCCAACGCGCTCGGCCTTGTCGAAGACACTGCCCAGCTGGGCCTGGAAGACCACGTTCTGCAGGCGCTGGTTGAAGCTTTCCAGGGATTGCTTCTTGTCCTGCTTGAAGAAGAACTCGGCGTCGGTCAGGCGCGGACGCACGACCTTCTCGTTGCCTTCGATGATCTGCTTCGGATCGCGGCTCTCGATGTTGGCCACGGTGATGAAGCGCGGCAGCAGCTTGCCGTCGACGTCCAGCAGGCAGAAGTACTTCTGGTTGTCCTGCATGGTGGTGATCAGGGCTTCCTGGGGCACGTCGAGGAAACGTTCCTCGAACGAGCACACCAGCGGCACCGGCCATTCGACCAGCGCGGTCACTTCGTCCAGCAAGGCCGGCGGCACGATGGCGGTGCCTTCCTGCTGCATGGCGAGTTCTGCGGTGCGCTTGCTGATCAGCTCGCGGCGCTCGTTGAAATCAGCCAGGACGTAGGCCTTGCGCAGGTCTTCCTGGTAGTTGGCCGGGGCCGAGATGCGCACGTTTTCCGGGTGGTGGAAGCGGTGGCCACGGGATTCGCGGCCGGACTTCTGGGCGAGGATGGTGCAGTCGATGACCTCGTCACCGAGCAGCATTACCAGCCACTGGGTCGGACGCACGAACTCTTCCTTGCGAGCGCCCCAGCGCATGCGCTTGGGAATCGGCAGGTCGTTCAGGGAGTCTTCGACGATGGTCGGCAGCAGGCTGGCGGTAGCCTTGCCCGGGATGTGCTGGGAGAAACGCNNGTCGATCTCGGACAGATCGACGCCGCACTTCTTGGCGAAGCCCAGGGCGGCCTGGGTCGGGTTGCCGTCGGCATCGAACGCGGCCTGGCGGGGCGGGCCGTCGACGTTGATGCTGCGGTCGGGTTGTTGGGTCTGCAGGTCGCGCAGCAGCACGGCCAGGCGGCGCGGTGCGGCGTAGACGTGCTTGGCGCTGTAGCTCAGGCCGGCGGCCTGCAGGCCTTTCTCGATGCCGGCAAGGAACGCGTCGCCGAGGCTGGAAAGGGCTTTGGGTGGCAGTTCTTCGGTGCCCAGTTCAACCAGGAAATCTTGAGCACTCATTCCGCAGCCTCCAGCTTGGCCAACACTTCGTCACGCAATTCAGGGGTCGCCATCGGGAAGCCGAGACGGGCGCGGGCTTGCAGGTAGCTCTGGGCCACGGCCCGGGCCAGGGTGCGCACGCGCAGGATGTAACGCTGGCGCTCGGTCACCGAGATGGCACGGCGGGCGTCCAGCAGGTTGAAGGTGTGCGAGGCCTTGAGGACCATTTCGTAGGTCGGCAGCGGCAGTTCCAGCTCGATCAGGCGGTTCGCTTCGCTTTCATAGAAGTCGAACAGTTCGAACAGCTTCTCGACGTTGGCGTGCTCGAAGTTGTAGGTCGACTGCTCCACTTCGTTCTGGTGGAACACGTCGCCGTAGGTGACCTTGCCGAACGGGCCGTCGGTCCAGACCAGGTCATAGACCGAGTCCACGCCCTGCAGGTACATGGCCAGGCGCTCGAGACCGTAGGTGATCTCGCCGGTGACCGGCAGGCATTCGATGCCGCCAACCTGCTGGAAGTAGGTGAACTGGGTGACTTCCATGCCGTTGAGCCAGATTTCCCAACCCAGACCCCAGGCGCCGAGGGTCGGCGATTCCCAGTTGTCTTCGACGAAACGGACATCGTGGACCAGCGGGTCCAGGCCGATGGCCTTCAGCGAGCCCAGGTACAGCTCCTGGAAGTTCGCCGGGTTCGGCTTCAGGACCACCTGGAACTGGTAGTAGTGCTGCAGGCGGTTGGGGTTTTCGCCATAGCGACCATCGCCCGGGCGACGGCTTGGCTGGACATAAGCGGCGTTCCAGGTCTCAGGGCCTACGGCGCGCAGAAACGTGGCGGTATGAAAAGTGCCGGCGCCCACTTCCATATCGTAGGGCTGAAGCACCACACAACCTTGCTCGGCCCAGTACTGCTGGAGCGCGAGGATCAAGTCTTGGAAGGTACGCACGGCTGGCGTAGGCTGGCTCACGAAATTCACCTGTTTCTAGGGCTGCGAATATAAAGAGCGGGAGTATAACCCGATTCGCCCCGGCCTCTACCCATGGTGCTTTATGCCACGTTGCTTTTGGTGTACCGACGATCCGCTGTACCAGGCTTATCACGACCACGAATGGGGCACGCCGCAGCGCGACGCGGGGCAGCTATTCGAGATGCTGTTGCTCGAAGGGTTCCAGGCCGGTCTTTCGTGGATCACCGTGCTGAGGAAACGCGAGCGCTACCGTGAAGTGATGTTCGGTTTCGATCCGCACAGGCTGGCCGAGATGACCGACGAGGAAATCGAGGAACGCATGCTCGACCCCGGCATCATCCGCAACCGCCTCAAGCTCAATGCCGCCCGGCGCAATGCCCGGGCCTGGCTGGCGCTGGAAGACCCGGCGGCGCTGCTCTGGTCCTTCGTCGGCGGGCAGCCGAAGGTCAATCACTTTGTCGGCCGGGGTGACGTACCGGCGGTTACCGATGAGGCCAAGGCCATGAGCAAGGCCCTGCAGAAAGCCGGCTTCACCTTCGTCGGCCCGACCATCTGCTACGCCTTCATGCAGGCCACCGGCATGGTCATGGACCACACCACCGATTGCGATCGATACGCCGCCCTGCTGCGCTGATGGTTACAATGCCCGGCTCGTGTATGGAGGAACCTGCCTGTGGATAAATTCAAGGGCGCCCTGATGGTCGGGGCGTTGCGACTGTTTGCCAAGCTCCCCTGGGGTGCGGTGCAGCGCGTTGGCTCGGCCATCGGCTGGATCATGTGGAAAGTCCCGAACAGCTCCCGTGAAGTGGTGCGTATCAACCTGGCCAAGTGCTTCCCGGAGATGGACCCGGTCGAACGCGAGAAGCTGGTGGGGCGCACGCTGATGGATATCGGCAAGTCATTCACCGAAAGCGCCTGTGCCTGGATCTGGCCGGCGCAGAAGTCCATCGACCTGGTGCGTGAAGTCGAGGGCCTGGAAGTGCTGAAGGAAGCCCTGGCCTCGGGCAAGGGCGTGGTCGGCATCACCAGCCACCTGGGCAACTGGGAAGTGCTCAACCACTTCTATTGCAGCCAGTGCAAACCGATCATTTTCTACCGTCCGCCGAAGCTCAAGGCTGTGGATGACCTGCTGCGCGAACAGCGCGTGCAACTCGGCAACCGCGTTGCGCCGTCCACCAAGGAAGGCATCCTGAGCATCATCAAGGAAGTGCGCAAAGGCGGTCAGGTGGGGATTCCGGCGGATCCGGAGCCAGCCGAATCGGCGGGGATCTTCGTGCCGTTCCTCGGGACGAAAGCGCTGACCAGCAAGTTCGTGCCGAACATGCTGGCCGGTGGCAAGGCGGTGGGGGTGTTCCTGCATGCCCTGCGGCTGCCGGATGGCAGTGGCTTCAAGGTGATCCTCGAAGCGGCGCCCGATGCCATGTACAGCACCGATACCGAGACCTCGGCGGCGGCGATGAGCCAGGTTGTGGAAAAGTATGTGCGGGCCTATCCGAGCCAGTACATGTGGAGCATGAAGCGCTTCAAGAAGCGGCCGGCTGGAGAGGCCCGCTGGTATTAAAGGCAGTACGCGGACCCTGTGGGAGCGGG
>DQAA01000092.1:0-1755 GCA_003523465.1 Pseudomonas sp. | reverse complement strand
ACCCGCTCCCACAGGGTTCGCGGTGAATCAGCTTGCGGTTTTATCCAGCTTCTTCAAAAACACCACCATCTCCTTCTCCGCCTGCTTGTCCCCATGAGCCTGCGCCGCCGCAATCCCCCGCTCCCAGGCCTCCCGCGCCGCCGGGTTATCCCCAGCCGCCACCCACGCCTTGCCCAGCAGCTTCCACGCCGCCGAATACTTCGGGTCCAGCTCGACACAACGCGCCAGATGCACCGCCGCCTCCGCGCCGTTCCCCTCGTCCAGCCACGACTTGCCCAAACCAAAGCGCAGCAGGGCGTTATCCACACCCTTGGCCAGCATCTTTTCCAGCGATTCGCGCATGGCGGTGCTCCTTAGAAGAAGGTCAATCCGACGTGGAACAGCTTCTCCACATCGCGGATGTACTTTTTATCCACAACGAACAGGATCACGTGGTCGCCCGTGCGGATCACGGTGTCGTCGTGGGCGATCAGCACTTCCTCGTCGCGGATGATGGCGCCGATGGTGGTGCCCGGCGGCAGGTTGATGTCCTCGATGGCCTTGCCCACCACCTTGCTCGACTTCGAGTCGCCGTGGGCGATCGCCTCGATGGCCTCCGCCGCACCCCGGCGCAGCGAGTGGACGCTGACGATATCGCCGCGCCGCACGTGGGTCAGCAGGGTGCCGATGGTCGCCAGCTGCGGGCTGATGGCGATATCGATCTCGCCGCCCTGGACCAGGTCGACATAGGCCGGGTTGTTGATGATGGTCATTACCTTGCGCGCGCCCAGGCGCTTGGCCAGCAGCGAGGACATGATGTTGGCCTCGTCGTCGTTGGTCAGGGCCAGGAAGATGTCGGCGTCGGCGATGTTCTCTTCCAGCAGCAGGTCGCGGTCCGAGGCGCTGCCCTGCAGGACCACCGTGCTGTCGAGGGTGTCCGAGAGGTAACGGCAACGCGCCGGGCTCATCTCGATGATCTTCACCTGGTAGCGGCTTTCGATGGCTTCGGCCAGGCGCTCACCGATCTGCCCGCCACCGGCGATGACCACCCGCTTGTTACCCTCGTCGATGCGCCGCAGCTCGCCCATCACCGCGCGGATATCGGCCTTGGCGGCGATGAAGAATACTTCGTCGTCCGCCTCGATGACCGTGTCGCCTTGCGGCAGGATCGGCCGGTCGCGACGGAAGATCGCCGCCACCCGGGTGTCCACGTTGGGCATGTGCGCGCGGATCTGGCGCAGTTGCTGGCCCACCAGCGGCCCGCCGTAATAGGCCTTGACCGCCACCAGCTGGGCCTTGCCCTCGGCGAAGTCGATCACCTGCAGGGCGCCGGGGTGTTCGATCAGGCGCTTGATGTAGTGGGTGACCACCTGCTCCGGGCTGATCAGCACGTCTACCGGAATGGCTTCGTTGTCGAACAGGCCGGCGCGGGTCAGGTAGGCCGACTCGCGCACCCGGGCGATCTTGGTCGGGGTGTGGAACAGCGTATAGGCGACCTGGCAGGCGACCATGTTGGTCTCGTCGCTGTTGGTCACCGCCACCAGCATGTCGGCGTCGTCGGCGCCGGCCTGGCGCAGGATGGTCGGGAACGAACCGCGGCCTTGCACGGTACGGATATCCAGGCGATCACCGAGATCGCGCAGACGGTCACCATCGGTATCCACCACGGTGATGTCGTTGGCTTCGCTGGCCAGGTGCTCGGCCAGCGTACCGCCGACCTGCCCCGCGCCAAGGATGATGATCTTCATCCGCTGTCCCCTTCCCTTTCCTTATTGG
>DQAA01000585.1 GCA_003523465.1 Pseudomonas sp. | reverse complement strand
GAGCATGCTGCGGGCTACGGCTTCGGCAATACGAATGCCATCCACCCCGGCCGACAGAATCCCCCCGGCATACCCGGCCCCTTCGCCCGCCGGGAACAAGCCCTTCAGGTTCAGGCTCTGCAGGGTTTCGTCGCGGGTAATGCGCAGCGGCGAGGAGGTGCGGGTCTCGATACCGGTCAGTACCGCGTCCGCCAGGTTGTAGCCCTTGATCTGCCGGTCGAAGGCAGGGATCGCTTCGCGGATCGCCTCGATGGCGAAGGCCGGCAGGCTCGGTGCCAGGTCGCCGAGATTGATACCCGGCTTGTAGGACGGTTCCACGCTGCCGATGGCCGTGGACGGACGCCCCGCGACGAAGTCGCCTACCAGTTGCGCCGGCGCCTGGTAGTTGCTGCCGCCCAGCTCGTAGGCGAGTTCTTCAAGGCGCTCCTGCAACTCGATACCGGCCAGCGGGCCACCGGGGTAATCCTGCTCCGGGGTAATGCCGACGACGATGCCGGAGTTGGCGTTGCGCTCGTTGCGCGAATACTGGCTCATGCCGTTGGTGACGACCCGGCCTGGCTCGCTGGTGGCCGCGACCACGGTGCCGCCCGGGCACATGCAGAAGCTGTAGACCGAACGACCGTTCTTGGCGTGATAGACCAGCTTGTAGTCGGCGGCGCCGAGTTTCGGGTGGCCGGCGTATTTGCCCAGGCGCGCCTTGTCGATCAGCGACTGCGGGTGCTCGATGCGGAACCCGATGGAGAACGGCTTGGCCTCCATGAACACGCCGCGGCCGTGAAGCATGCGGAAGGTGTCGCGGGCACTATGGCCGAGGGCCAGGACCACATGGCGCGAATGCAGCTCCTCGCCGTTGTGCAGGATCACGCCATTGAGCTGGCCGTCTTCCATCAGCAGGTCGGTGACCTTGTGCTCGAAGCGCACTTCACCGCCCAGGGCGATGATTTCCTCGCGGATGTTCTCGACCATGCCGGTCAGGCGGAAGGTACCGATGTGCGGCTTGCTGACGTAGAGGATCTCGTCCGGCGCACCGGCCTTGACGAACTCGTGCAGGACCTTGCGGCCGTAGTGTTTCGGGTCCTTGATCTGGCTGTACAGCTTGCCGTCGGAGAAGGTCCCGGCGCCGCCTTCGCCGAACTGCACGTTGGACTCGGGGTTGAGCACGCTTTTGCGCCACAGGCCCCAGGTGTCCTTGGTCCGCTGGCGCACTTCCTTGCCGCGCTCCAGCACGATCGGCCGCAGGCCCGCCTGGGCCAGGATCAGGCCGGCGAAGATCCCGCACGGACCGAAACCGACCACGATCGGCCGCTCGGCCAGGCCGCCCTCGGGCGCCACGCCCACCGGCTTGTAGTTCACGTCCGGGGCGATGCCGACGTTATGGTCGTCGGCGAACTTGCCCAGCACGGCGGCTTCGTCGCGGACAGTCAGGTCGATGGCGTAGATGAACAGCAGTTCGGTGTTCTTCTTCCGCGCATCGTAGCTGCGCTTGAAGATGGAGAAGTCGAGCAGCTCGGCGTCGTCGATGCCCAGGCGTTGCACGATGGCCTCGCGCAGGGCCTCGTCGGGGTGATCCAGCGGCAGCTTCAGTTCGGTGATTCGTAGCATGACAGGGTCCAGTATCCCGGCCATGGGAGGGCCGGCGGCTTTGCACAAACCGGCGAGTATAAAGGTTTCGCTCGCCGGACATGCAGTTTGAATGCTCGCCGGTGGTCAGTCGTTACGCGAACCACCGTAATAACCACAGCCCTGCAGGGTCTGGCCATCCAGACGCAATTGCGCGGTCAGGTGGCTGACGCCGCCGGTGGCGCTGTCGACGCAGCGTTGCGGGGCGAGCCAGAGCTCGATTTTCTGCCCGTTGGCTTCGCTGCTGACGCTGATGCCGCCGCCGGGCATCTGTTCTTCCAGGTAGGGCAGGGCCAGGGGTGGGTGTTCCGGGCGGTTGAGGACCATGCCCTGGCCGCTGACGTTGATGTTCCAGAACGGTTCGTGACCGGCGGCACGCAGGGTCAGGCGCTTGAAGTTGGGGTCGCTGCAGGCGCTGGCCGAGTGGTCGATGCGATAGAGCTGGTGCACGTTGAACTGGCCATCGGCGGTGTTGCCCTGGCTGGCGGAGAGGGTGCCGCGCAGGTCGGCATACAGCACGCCGGGCGTGGCGGCGAGGGTGGCGGCTTCCTGGAGCAGGCCGGTGTTGCCGGTGTCCTGGACGACGAAACGGCGGCTTTCACTGCAGGGCTTGAACAGCAACTGGCCGTTGGCGGCACTGAGTTCGCCTTGCAGGCGGGTCATGCCGGCAGTGGAGACGCTGGTTTCCGGCTGGCCGTCGAGCAACTGGCAACCGGCGAACAGCGGCAGCAGGGCGGCGACGAACAGGGAGGGGGCGATACGCATCGAGGAAAACTCCGGGATCTCTGCCTGAAAAGTTTCCAACGGTATGCAGGGGGGAGGGGGATTACAAGTGAAGTTGTGTAAGGGGATTCTGGGACCGCAGAGCGGCCCCAGAATGATGGGGTCAACCCCCGAGGTAAGCGTCGCGCACCTTAGGATCGGTCAGCAGTGCCTCGCCGGTACCCTGCATCACCACATGCCCGTTTTCCAACACATAGGCGCGGTCAGCGATCTTCAGCGCCTGGTTGGCGTNNGCCAGTTTCAGCGCCTGGTTGGCGTTCTGCTCCACCAGGAACACCGTCACGCCGTCACGGCGCAGCTGTTCGATGATGTCGAAGATCTGCTGGATGATGATCGGCGCGAGGCCCAGCGACGGCTCGTCGAGCAGCAGCAGCTTGGGCTTGCTCATCAGCGCGCGACCGATGGCGAGCATCTGCTGCTCGCCGCCGGACATGGTGCCGCCACGCTGGCTGTAGCGCTCCTTCAGACGCGGGAACAGGTGCAGGACCTTGTCCAGTTGCTCCTGGTAATCGCCCTTGTCGGTGAAGAAACCGCCCATGGCCAGGTTTTCCTCGACGGTCAGGCGCGAGAACACCCGGCGACCTTCCGGAACCACGGCGATGCTCTTGCGCATGATGTGCGAGGACGACTGGCCGACCAGTTCCTCGCCCAGGTAGCGAATGCTGCCGCTATGGGCCTGGGGAGAACCGCACAGGGTCATCAGCAAGGTGGACTTGCCGGCACCGTTGGCGCCGATCAGGGTGACGATCTCGCCCTGGTTGATTTCCACGTTGACCGAGTGCAGCGCCTGGATCTTGCCATAGAAGGTGGAAACGTTTTCGAACTGCAGCATTTACGCTTCCCCCAGGTAGGCTTTGATCACATCAGGGTTGTCGCGGATCTGTTCCGGCGTGCCGTCGGCCAAGGGCGTGCCCTGGTTGATCACGACGATATGGTCGGAAATGCTCATGACCAGTTTCATGTCGTGTTCGATCAGCAGCACGGTGACGTTGTGCGACTCGCGCAGGTAGCCGATCAGGGCCTTGAGGTCCTCGGTTTCCTTGGGGTTGAGGCCGGCCGCCGGCTCGTCGAGCATGATGATCCGCGGTTGCGTCATCATGCAGCGGGCGATTTCCAGGCGACGTTGCTGACCATAGGCCAGGGTGCCGGCGGTACGGTTGGCGAACTCGGTCAGGTTGACCTTCTCCAGCCAGTACTGCGCACGTTCCATGGCCTCTTTTTCGCTGCGGCGGAAGCCCGGAGTCTTGAACAGACCAGCGAAGAAGTTGGTGTTGAGGTGGCGATGCTGGGCGATCAGGAGGTTTTCCAGCGCGGTCATTTCCTTGAACAGGCGCACGTTCTGGAAGGTCCGCACCACGCCCTTGCGGGCGATCTGGTGCCCGGCCAGGCCCTGGATCGGCTGGCCATCGAGGAGGATGGCGCCGCCGCTGGGCTTGTAGAAACCGGTCAGGCAGTTGAAGACGGTGGTCTTGCCGGCGCCGTTCGGGCCGATCAGGGCAACCACCTGCTTTTCCTTGACGGTCAGGCCAACGCCGTTGACCGCCAACAAGCCGCCGAAGCGCATGCTCAGGCCGCTGACTTGCAGAATTTCGCGGCTCATCGACGCAGCTCCATATGTGGACGTTGCATAGGCAGCAGGCCCTGCGGACGCCAGATCATCATCAATACCATCATGGCGCCGAACATCAGCATGCGGTACTCGCTGAAGTCACGCATCAGCTCGGGCAGCAGGATCATCACGATGGCCGCGAGAATCACGCCCAGCTGAGAGCCCATGCCGCCGAGGACCACGATGGCGAGGATGATCGCCGATTCGATGAAGGTGAAGGACTCCGGCGTCACCAGACCCTGGCGAGCGGCGAAGAAGCTGCCGGCGAAACCGGCGAAGCAGGCACCCAGGGTGAACGCCGAAAGCTTGATCACGGTAGGGTTCAGGCCCAGCGCACGGCAGGCGATCTCGTCTTCACGCAGCGCTTCCCAGGCACGCCCGATCGGCATGCGCAGCAGGCGGTTGATGACGAACAGCGCCAGCAGGGCCAGGAGCAGTGCCACCAGGTAGAGGAAGATCACCTTGTTGATCGAGTTGTATTGCAGCCCGAAGAACTCGTGGAAGGTCTGCATCCCTTCGGCGGCCTTGCGTTCGAAGGTCAGGCCGAAGAAGGTCGGCTTCTCGATGTTGCTGATGCCGTTCGGGCCACCGGTGATATCGGTCAGGTTACGCAGGAACAGACGGATGATTTCACCGAAGCCGAGGGTCACGATGGCCAGGTAGTCACCCCGCAGCCGCAGGACCGGGAAGCCCAGCAGGAAGCCGAAGGTGGCCGCCATCAGGCCGGCGATCGGCAGGCAGATCCAGAAGCTCAGGCCGAAGTAGTGCGAAAGCAGCGCGTAGCTGTAGGCACCCACGGCGTAGAAGCCGACGTAGCCAAGGTCGAGCAGGCCGGCCAGACCGACCACGATGTTCAGGCCCAGGCCGAGCAGGACGTAGATCAGGATCAGGGTGGCGATGTCGACCGCGCCGCGGGAGCCGAAGAACGGCCAGATCAGGGCGACGACGATAAGGCCCAGGATGATGTAGCGCTGGGTTTTCGGCAGGGTCAGGTAGTTGCTGACCTTGGGGGGGATCAGCGGACCGTCCCGGCGCGAGCGCATCATTGCGCTCCATTGCTTGTCCAGCAGCACGCGCAGGAACATCAGCACCGAACACAGGGCGATCACACCGAGGGTGAAGGGACCCTGGCCGTGAACTTCGAGGTTGATGCCGACGATGCTGAGTTTCAGGCCAAGTACCGGGAATGCCACGGCCCAGACCAGCAAGGCGCTGAAGAACGCCGATTTGAGGTGTCTGTTCATACTTTCTCAACCTCCGGACGGCCGAGGATGCCGGTCGGACGGAACAACAGGACGAGTACCAGCAGGCCGAACGCAACGACGTCCTTGTACTGGTCGCCGAAGATGTCAGCGCCGAAGGCTTCGGACACACCCAGCACCAGGCCGCCGAGCATGGCGCCCGGAATGCTGCCGATGCCGCCGAGAACCGCTGCGGTGAAGGCTTTCAGGCCCACCAGGAAGCCGGCGTTGGGGTTGATCACGCCGTACTGCATGCTCAGCAGCACCGCCGCAACGGCCGCCAGGGCGGCACCGATGACGAAGGTCAGGGCGATGATGTTGTTGGTGTTGATCCCCAGCAGGTTGGCCATCTTGATGTCTTCGGCGCAGGCCCGGCAGGCCCGGCCCAGACGCGAGCGGGAGATGAACAGGGTGAGACCGGTCATGGCGATCAGGGTGACCACGAAGACCAGGATCTGCATGTAGGAGATCAGGACTTCTTCCGCACCACCCGGACCGAAGGAGATGCTCCCCGGGATCAGGTTGGGAATGGACTTGTCCTTGGAATCCTGGGAAAGCAGGACGGAGTTCTGCAGGAAAATCGACATGCCGATAGCGGAAATCAGCGGGATCAGGCGGTTGCTGTTACGCAACGGCCGGTAGGCGACCCGTTCGATACTGTAGCCGTAGGCACTGGTAACGACGATCGTCGCGATGAACGCGGCGGTCATCAGCAGCGGCAGCGAGTGGATACCCATCATGGCCAGTCCGGCAAGGACGATGAAGGCCACGTAGGAACCAATCATGTACACCTCGCCGTGGGCGAAGTTGATCATTCCAATGATGCCGTAAACCATTGTGTAGCCAATGGCTATCAAGGCATAGGTGCTGCCAATGGTCAGGCCATTAACCAGCTGTTGGAAGAAGTGATAGATCTCAGGCATTACAGCGCTCCTAAAAACCTGAATATGCATTTCGCTGGCGGGCTTGTACCCGGCACGGCCTGGTGGTCTTGGGCCACCTCGGCGCATGCGTTGCCAGGGAACCGCTGGTGACGGTTTTAAGATTTTCAGGTGAACCCGATCCCGGATCGCGGGAAACAGGTCCATGAACCTCGTAAAACAAAGCCCACTGCTCGCACAGTGGGCTTTTCGGTCATGTATCAGACGGTGTTACTGAGGGGAAACTTCGGTTTTCGGTTTGCCGAAATGCCATTCGTAGACCACGAACTTGAAGTCCTTCAGGTCGCCTTTTTCGTCGTAGGACAGTTCACCGGTAGGGGTCTTGAAGGTACCGGCGTGGATGGCTGCGGCCACTTTGTCGGTATCTTCGCTGCCGGCTTTCTTGATGCCCTGGGCGATCAGTTCGACAGCCGAGTAGGCCGGGAACACGAACGGACCGCTTGGGTCCTTGCCGTCGGCCTTGATGGCGTCGACGATCTTCTTGTTCTCTGGCGCTGCGTCGAAGGACTTCGGCAGGGTGACCAGCAGGCCTTCGGAGGCGTTCTGGGCGATCTGCGAGATGGAGTCGTTGCCGACGCCTTCCGGACCCATGAACTTGGCGTTCAGGCCTTTTTCCTGTGCCTGGCGCAGGATCAGACCCAGCTCTGGGTGGTAGCCGCCGTAGTAGACGAAGTCGACGTTGTTCTGCTTGAGCTTCTGGATGATGGACGAGAAGTCCTTGTCACCGGCGTTCAGGCCTTCGAAGACGGCAACCTTGGTGCCCTTGCCTTCCAGGGTCGACTTGACCGCGGTGGCGATGCCTTCACCGTATTGCTGCTTGTCGTGCAGTACAGCGACGACCTTCGGCTTGACGTGGTCGGCGATGTAGTTGCCGGCGGCAGGGCCCTGGGCGCTGTCCAGGCCGATGGTGCGGAAGATCAGCTTGTAGCCGCGCGCGGTGATTTCCGGGCTGGTGGCGGCTGGGGTGATCATGATCACGCCTTCGTCTTCGTAGATGTCGGACGCAGGCTGGGTGGAGCTGGAGCAGAGGTGGCCGATGACGAACTTGACGCCGTCGTTGACCACTTTGTTGGCGACTGCCACGGCCTGTTTAGGGTCGCAGGCGTCGTCGTATTCCTTGGCTTCGAGCATCTTGCCGTCGACACCGCCAGCGGCGTTGATGTCCTTGATGGCTTGCTTGGCACCGATGAACTGCATGTCACCATATTGGGTCACCGGGCCGGTTTTCGGGCCGGCGATGCCGATCTTGATGGTATCGGCAGCGAAGGAATGGCTGGCGACGCCGGCCAGGACCATCGCGGCGAACAGCTTGGAAACTTTACTCATAGTGCTCCACTCATTCTGTTGTAATTTTTATCGTCCTTGCGCCAGGGCAGAGGACCCGACAGACCCAGTACGGCTACGCCGTATCGCGGCCCGCTTTCCGGTTTCATCCCCGGTGAATGCCCTGGCAACTGTACCGGTACAGTGTAGAGCGCTGCTTCATCGCTTGAAAAGCAGGCCCGCCGAGGCAAAAACCATGGGTGTCGCCTGATCGACATAAAGTTACAAAAAAGCGTCTTCTATTGATCCGGAAGTTCCCGGAAACGTTTGGCTTTGCTGAACCTGTCGACCAATTACTTATTTGAAACTGGGTTTTTCTGCAAAAATAACGGCCTTTTTGAAAGCCGGAATATTTTTGGTGGAACCCATGACAGATGAACCAAGCACCCTCTATGCCAAATTGCTCGGCGAGACGGCGGTAATCGAGTGGAAAGCCCTGGAGCGTTTTTGGGCAAAGGGTGACCTGATTTGGGTCGACCCCTCCCTGGACCTGATCGAAGTCGCACAGGCAATGGCTGAGAATCGCAGTGAAACCTTCGCACAGTGGCGTGATGCTGGCACTGTCGGGCCGGTCAGCGCAGAACAGGCTCTCGACCTGCAGAGCCGCGAGCCAGAGATATGGGCGGTGGTGGTGCAGCCGTTCATCGTGATTCAGGTTCGGTAATCGGCGTCAGAGAGCGCAAATTTGGTGCGTAAAAACGCACAGCGAGTCCATTTTGGTGCGTGAGGCTGATCAGGCAGGGTGACGGTTGGTAACAGTGCCTGGTGAACCACTTGGGTGCGGTAACAGTTCACAGGCTTGAAAACGACGCGGCCCCTGTGGGAACTGGCAAANNCACAGGGGCCGCGTTTTTTTAGTGAAGTGACTTAGTAGTCGACTTTTCCGGTATGGCTATTGAGGGAGATGACCTTGGTCTTGCCGATGCGGTGGCGATAAATCTCGCGCAAGTATTTGATGGCCTTTTTAACGCAGTCCCGCGACAGGCGAATATCGTTGATCGAGACAAACTTGCTCTTGTCGTTGATCAGTTCGCGATATTTCTTCTCGTACATCGGCTTGATCGCGTACCAGTTGGTATCGAGGATTTTCGCCGGGTTTTCGAATTCGCTGAGCAACTCGTCGATGCGCTCCTCTTCGAACTCCTCCTGCATGATGAATTCGAGAATCGCGTTGTCCAGGGTGTCGTCGAAGCGGTACGGCGCCTTGGCGAAGCAGCGCTTGATGAAGGCGACGATCAGGGTCAGGAAGTCGTCCGACAGGCACGGGCTCTTGGCGATCAGGGTGGTCAGCGACAGGTTGGCCGAGGCGCCGATCACCAGGGCATAGCGTTTCAGGGTGGTGTTGGGGAACAGGCTGTTGAGGTGGGTCTTGAGCCGGTTCAGGTCCATGTAGGACAGCTTGTAGTCCTTGGGCAGCGAGACGATCGACACCACCGACGAACAGTTCTTGAAGAAATGCAGGTCATGCAGGGCCGCGGCGTCGCAGCCGGAGCCGCGGTATTGCTCCAGGGCCGCGCGGTAGCGCTTCGATTCGATCGGCAGCAGGCTGATGCCCTCGATGGCCTGGGTGTCCTTGTTGAAGTGCGGCAGGTCGATCGAGCGGAAGAACAGGTCGTCGATATCCAGCCGTGGCTGTTCCTTCTCGAACACCTTGAAGCCTTTCTCCGAGCTTGCGCCCGGGGTTTCCGGCACCACCGACTCGGCGTAGGCGATCGCCACCGGCCCGGCCAGGCTCATGAACAGGTCGTTGGCGTCGAGGCGGATGGTCTCGCCGATATCGATGCCGGCGCGGCGGAAGTAGTTCTGGTCGTAGTCGGTGGTCACCGCCTGGGCGGTGAGGATGTTGAAGATCTGCTGGGAGATGTACTGGTTGGCGTGCTTCTCCATCGCGTTGACGTCGATGTTCTGGATGTTGCCGTCATCGCTTTCTTCGGCGTAGCGCATGATGTCGTTGGAGATCAGCATCATCGCGTTCCAGGGTCGGATACGTCCCATGACGCTGGCTTCACTGCTGTCTTCATTGTCGAAGTTGTAGGAGAAGTCCCATTCCTCGGACAGGTACTTGCACAGCAGTCGCCCGGCGTTGATGTGCAGCGCCTCGGACATTTCGCTGCGGTGATCGGAGATATTCGGCAGCACGCAGATGCCGCTGGTGAAGATCGGCTCGAAGACGAACGAGTGCCCGGCTTCGCCGTCCTGCTCGTCGGCCGGCTTGGTGTCGAAGGTCTTGTTCATGTACGAGAACTGCTGGGCCAGGCCGAATTCCGAAGCCATGCCCGAGCCGGTACCGCCGCCGGCGCTGAAGATATAGAAGTACAGCCGCGACTGGTTGGCCTTGATCCCGCAGGAATCGATCAGGTACGAGTGGATCAGCTTCCAGTCGGCGCTGGAGAAACGGTGGGTTTCCTTGTTGAGGATGATCTTCGCCAGGTACTGGCCGAGGATCGGCGCGTTACCGGCGCCGCCGGCGTGGACCTCGGAAAGGTCCATGATCTTCATCTTGCTGTAGTCGCGCAAAAAGCCGCTTTTCTCGCCCTTGCGCGAGAAACGGATGCGTCCGGCGATGTCCTTGTCCAGGTCGCCGAGCATCACCAGCGGCTCCACCAGGAACACCGGCTTGGCGCTCTTGGCCTGCACCAGGCGCAGGTTGTTGCGGATCCAGCGCGCCGGGTTGTAGGTCGGATCGTTGCCGACCCGGTCGTCGTTGTTGAATTCGTTGAGGTAGAAGGTTCGCGCGTTGTAGACCAGTTCGGCGACATCCAGGGCGATATTCGAGCCGCAGCGACCGAGACCGATCAGGCACACCGAGGGGAACTGCTGGTCGAGCCGCAACTGGGCGTCGTCCTCGACATGCAGGCTCGGCGGGAACACCAGGTCACGCAGGCCGTCGAGGTTGTCGAGGATGCGCTGGGTGTCCGGTTCGGTGAAGTACAGGTATTGCTGCGGGCTGAGCGTTGGCTGGCTGTAGTAGCTGCGGGCCCCGTAAGCAGTGGGCGCGGTGGCAGAAAGCAGCTCGGAAATCACGGTGGCAGGAGTATTCTTGGAGGTCATTTTGCGCCATGTGCCTGGGGGGAAGGCTGTTCAACAGTCGATATCATTGAGCCATCCGTGGGAATTTTCGCGACTGTATCAGTGCGTCTCCGGCGTAAGCGATCAGGTTTTACCTTATAAACACTAAGGGTTTTCCTGTCGTGCCGTTTTCTGAATCGTCCGATCCGTCAACTTCTTTAATCGTCTGGAGCTGTAGATGAGCAATTCACTGCCTATGTCCCTTGGATTCGCCGGTATCGGCCTGATGGGTCTGCCCATGTGTCGCCGGCTGCTGGCGGCGGGTCATGAGCTGACCGTTTGGAACCGTTCCGCGGACAAATGCGTGCCGCTGGTGGCGGCCGGCGCCCGCCAGGTGCAGACCCCGGGCGAACTGTGCGAAGCGGCTGATGTGGTGATGCTGTGCCTGGCCGATACCGCCGTGGTCCGCGAGGTGGTGTTCGGCGAAGGCGGTATTGCCGGCAAGGCCCGCAGTGGTCAGTTGCTGGTCGACTTCTCCAGTCTCGAACCTTCCGCCACTCGGGAAATGGCCGCGCAATTGCTGGCCGATACCGGCATGGGCTGGCTGGATACCCC
>DQAA01000586.1 GCA_003523465.1 Pseudomonas sp. | reverse complement strand
CACCGGCGAACGCCGCCGCCTGACCCTGGCCGACGGCAGTCGCTTGACCCTGAATGCCGACACTGCGGTCGATCTGGATTTCTCCAGCGAGCGCCGCCTGCTGCGACTCTACCGCGGAGCGTTGGTGGTGCAGGTGGCTGCGGATCCGGCGCGCCCCTTCATCGTGCGCAGCGCCCAAGGCGATGTCCGTGCGCTGGGCACGAGCTTCCTGGTCGAGCAACTGGCCGACAGCACCCGTGTGGTGGTACTGGAACATGCCGTTCGCGCTTCGTTGCCCGATGGCCAGACAAGCGAACTGACGCAAGGCCAGGCCGCGTTGCTGCATGCCAGCCGTATCGAAGCCCTGCCGGCTGGCCAGGCCTACCGTGCCGACTGGGCCGACGGCCGGCTCAGCGTGTTGGACGAACCTCTCTCGACCTTGATCGACGCCCTGCGGCCTTATCGCTCCGGGTACATCCGCGTGAGTCCGCAGGTGCGCGACCTGCGCGTACAAGGCGTGTTCCCCCTCGACGACAGTGAGCGCACCCTCGCTGCGCTGGCGGAAACCCTGCCGATCCGGGTCAGGCATTACGGTCCGTGGTTGACCTTGATCGACGCCCCCTGATGTCGATGCAGTTAGAAATTTTTCTCATTCGTGTCCGGTTTTTTGCGCTCGTTGCACCTTTCTCCTGACAACGCCAACACCTCAGGAGAATTCAATTGTTCAAACCCTGGCCCCTCGCTCTCGCCATTGCCCTGGCCACCGTTCCGACCGCCTTCGCCCAGGCAGAAAGCGCTGCCCGGCAACAACTGCAGCGCTTCGATCTGCCCGCCGCCAGCCTGGCGCACACGCTCAATGCCATCGCCCGGCAAAGCGGACAGGTGATTTCCCTCGATCCCGCGCTGGTCGCCGGCAAGCAGGCGCCGGCCATCCAGGGCGAAATGAGTGTGCTGCAGGCCCTGCAACAGGCGTTGGCCGGCAAGGGGCTGCAGGTGCTCGTCACCGGCAGCGGGACCTTCAGCGTGGTGCCGGCCGCCGATGGCGCGCTGGAGCTGGGTGTGACCAACGTCAATGGCACCGGCCTGGGGGAAACCACCGAAGGCAGCGGTTCGTACACCACCGGTGCGGTGACCATCGGCAAGACCGCGCAATCCCTGCGTCAAACGCCGCAGTCGGTGACCGTGGTCACCCGCAAGCTGATGGATGACAAGAACCTGGTCTCCCTGGACCAGGTGATGGCCCAGACGCCAGGTATCACTCGCGCCAACCGCGGCTACGGCAACCACCACTTCAGCTCCCGCGGGTTCGACCTGACCGACGAAAGCTACATGGTCGACGGCGTGCCGGGGCAAGCCTTCGCCTATACCGGCTGGATGGCGCCGGACATGGCGGTGTTCGACCGTGTCGAAGTCCTGCGCGGTGCTGCGGGGCTGCTGGTAGGGGCGGGCGGTCCCGGCGGGGCGGTGAACCTGGTGCGCAAGCGTCCTACGGTCGATCCGCGTTTTTCCGTCACCACCCGCGCCGGTTCCTGGGACAACTACCGCCTGGACCTCGATGCCAGCGGCAAGCTGAACACCGAAGGCACCTTGCGCGGACGCATGGTCGCGTCCTACGAGGATCGTGGCTATTTCACCGACGTCACCACGTCCAAGCGGCCGCTGCTGTATGGCATCGTCGAGGGCGACCTGAGCGATGCCACCACCGTCGCCCTCGGCCTGCGTCGGCAGACCACGCGCATCGACGGCTACAGCGTGCTTGGCCTGCCGACCAACCCCGATGGCAGCAACCCGCACCTCAAGCGCTCGACCTACCTGGGGCAGGACTGGACCCGCCTGCAGACCCGTATCGATGAGGTGTTCGCCGATCTCGGGCACCGCTTCAACGAAAACTGGAGCGGCACGCTGGCGCTTTCCCACTCCGAAAGCAGCTACAACCGCAGCGCTATCGAGTGGGGCGCGGAGGACACGCTGGCATATGGCAGCCCGACCGGGCCGATGATCAACGACACCAGCTTCCACAAGTTCGACGCCACGTCCAACGCCGTCGATGGTCATCTGGATGGCGGGTTCGACGCCTTCGGACTCAGCCATCAAGTCACCCTGGGCGCCAACTGGTCGAAGCGCAAGATGAACGACAAGGACGCCACGGTCAGGCTGGACAGCCCCATCCCGCTCAACGTGTTCGACCCTGACCACCACATCGTTCCCGAGGCGACGCGCACCGGCTGGGATGCCATCGAGGACACCCTGGAAACACGTTATGGCACCTACCTCAATGCGCGCCTGCACATGACCGAGGACCTCAGCCTGGTGCTCGGTGGCCGCCTGAGCTGGTACAAGACCGAAGTCCTGGATGGCACGCGGGTCACCACCAACGAGCAGAAGCACGAATTCACGCCCTTCGTCGGCGCGATCTACGACCTCGACGACAACTGGTCGCTGTACGCCAGCTACGCCGATATCTTCATGCCCCAGGCCAGCTACCGCACTGCCGCCGGCGGTATGCTCGACCCGGCCATCGGTTCCAACTACGAAACCGGAATCAAGGGCGAACTGCTGGACAAGCGCCTGAACGTTTCCTTCGCGGTGTTCTATATCGAGCAGGAGGACGTGGCGGCACGGGACTACGCCAACACCGGCAACTGCCCACAGGACGTGGCCGGTCGCTGCTACCTGAACAGCGAAGGCATCAACCGCAGCAAGGGCTTCGAAGCGGAGGCCAGTGGCGAACTGCTGCCGGGCCTGCAAGTGGCGGCGGGCTACACCTTCAACACCACCAGTTCCCAGGATGGCGGCCCGATTTCCGCGCAAACGCCGAAGCACATGCTGCGCGCCAACACCAACTACACCCTGCCGGGTGAGTGGAACCGCTTCAGCGTGGGCGGTGGGGTATCGGCGCAGAACGCGTACTACGATGCCTACAACGGTGTGAGCAACAGTGGCCGGGCGTTGTTCGATGCTCGCGCCGCGTACAGGATCGACCCGAACTGGACGGTGGGCGTGGACATCGAGAACCTGCTGGACCGCAAGTACTTCGATTCGACCGGCTACTGGACCCGGGGCACGACCTACGGCACGCCGCGCAGCTACATGGTGTCGTTGCGGGGTGATTTCTAAAGCCCTTCCGGACCCTGTGGGCGCTGGCAGCCCATCCCCCACAGGTCCATGGCAATCGAAGGCGTTGCGCCGAAAGCCCGGGGAGCTCTACAACCCCATCCGGTACTCGATCACCCCCGGCTTCTGCGCAATCCAGTCATACAACCGCTGCGCCGTGCGATTGCTCTCCTGGGTATGCCAGTACAGGCGATCGCACGCCTTCTCCCGCGCCTGTCCCTGGACATGTTCGATCAACTGCTTGCCGAGCATCTGCCCGCGGACGCTCGGGCAGACGTAGAGGTCCTCGAGGTAGCAGAAGTCGTTGCGGCCCCAGGTGGAACGGTGGAACACGTAGGTGACGAAGCCGTGGATCCGCGTGTCGTCGGCCGCCACCGCGCAATGCACCGGCTCGTCCGGGTCGAAGAACCGCTCCCAGGTGAGCCGGGTGATGTCCATGCCCAGGTCCACGTTGTAGAAGGTCTGGTAGGCGCTCCAATACTCGCACCATTGCTCCAGGTCGCCCTGTGCCAGGGGGCGAACCGCTATCGATTGTTGTACTGCTGTCATGGGAAAGATCCTGTCTGGACTGATCGAAACGGGCAGCTGCCCGGTTGCGATTTATAGTCCTGAAATGGCCGGAAATAGCCGGCCAATTTGCAGCAGCAGATCAGGCCATTTTGCGCAGCACTTTCTTCAATCTGCCCACTGCAGCCGTCAGTTCCGCCGGCGTATGCGCCGCGAAGCCCATCAGGAAACCCGCGTCGTTGCGCGGTCGCGTATACAGGCTGCCCATCCCCAGCAGGTCCACGTCCACTGCCCTGGCGGCAGCGACCAGCGCCCGTTCGTCCATGGGCCGGGTGAAGAAGCAGGGCATCTGCATGCCGCCAGCGGGAACCTGCGGGACGAGGAAATCCGCCAGATGCCGGTGTACAAGCTCGGCGAGGATATCCCGGCGCGCCTTGTACAGCGCACGCATGGTCCTGACATGGGCACCGAGATGCCCGCCCTCGATGAAGCGGGCCAGGGTCAATTGCGAGATGGAGGGGTTGTGCCCGTCCTGCAGGGTCCGCGCCGCCGTCATCGGTGCGACCAGTTGCGCCGGCAGGACCATGTAGCCGATGCGCAAGCCGGGGAACATCGACTTGGTGAAGGTGCCGATGTAGATCGTCCGCTCGTGGGGATCCAGGCCCTGAACGCAGGCGGTGGGGCGGCCTTCGTAGTGGAATTCGCTGTCGTAGTCGTCCTCGATGATCCAGGCCCGCTGCTGTCGGGCCCATTCGATGGCGGCCAGGCGCCGGTCGAGGGACAGGGTGGTGCCGCTGGGAAACTGATGGGACGGGGTGAGGAATACCGCCCGGGCATCTGCCGCCCGTTCGCTCATGCCCTCGACCTGCATGCCATCCTCGTCGACCGGCACGGCAACGCACTCCACTCCGGCGGCACCGATAGCCTTTCTCGCCCCGTGGTACATCGGGTCTTCCACCAGCACTCGGTCGCCGATATCCATCAGTACGCTGGAGCACAGGCTGAGGGCCTGTTGCGAGCTGGTCAGGATCAGGACCCGATCGGCGCTGGCCTGGGCTCCGCGTTCCAGGTTGAGGTAGTCGGCGATCGCACTGCGCAATACCTCCATGCCTTGCGGCGCACTGTGCAGCAGTGCCCGGCTGCCGTGTTCCCTGATGACCTGGCGTTCCAGCCGCTCCCAGATCTGCAGCGGAAAATCCCGGGTTTCGGCGACCCCGGGGGCAAACGGCCGAGGGTACTGGAAGTTGTGGACACCGCCGTCCTGGTACAGGGCCGCGCCCCGGCGACTCAGTTCGGCCGGCCCGGCGCTTGCCTTCGAACGCTGGCGCTTG
>DQAA01000013.1:1364-6238 GCA_003523465.1 Pseudomonas sp. | reverse complement strand
TGTTTGCTGCGCGACAGCGCGGCGCCGGGGCGGCGGGCGGACTCCCACAGAAAAAACACAAGTCTTGGATTTTGCGCGGCCCCTGTGGGAGCTGGCTTGCCAGCGATTGCGATGGTGGGCTCACTGCCGTCATCGCTGGCAAGCCAGCTCCCACAGGGTCCGCGTCGCGCTTTAGAACTGTTCTCTGCTCGGGCCGACTCAACGGATCATGGGCAAGTCAGGAGCAGGGCAAGCTCACTTTCGGCCCAAACGCTCGACCACAGCCAACATCTTAGGCCGCTGTGTCAGCCATTCTTCCCGCGTGATCCCGAGCAACACCACATCGACCCGAGCCCCGTCCTTCTCAACATTCCTGCGCCGAACGCCCTCCACGCAAAACCCGAACTTCTGATGCATCTTCACAACAGCCCCGTTGCTTTCCAGCACCTCGCAATTCAGCTTTTCCAGCCCCGCTTCATTGAAGGCGTGATCCAGCAACCAGAACTCCACCAGACTCCCCAGCCCCTGCCCCTGGCGAGCGGGATCAAGATAGAACGCCCAGTCGGCGGTACGGTGCGTGGTGTTGATGGCGTTGAGCGAGACGATGCCCGCGACGGCGTCGTCGAGCAGGACGACGAACACGCGCTGTCGGTTGTTTCCTGCGAGCGACGCCAGCCACTTCCCATGCTCATCCGGGGAAATTTCATGACTGCTGTACATGAAGCGACGGACGTCGATGTGGTTGCGCAGCTCGCGGACCCGGGCCTGGACGCTCGGGTCGGTGTCGAGGATGTCGATGAAGTTCATGGGCGGTCACCGGTGACGCGCGGGTCAGGCGCTGGATGGACGCGGGGAAGCATCACACATCCCGGCCCGAAGACGGACTCCGGCTGGCCGGACGGCTGCCCTCGGAGTTCGGTTCACGCCGGCTCTCCCAGGTTTTGCGTGGAAAATCACTGCCCGGCGTCGGCTCGGGCGGCCGGTTCAACTCGACCAGTTCCAGGCACTCCGGGTGCACCTTGATGACCCCGGCGCAGGCCGGGCAGGAGATGACGTCCTGCTTTTTCGGGTTGACCTGCAGCAGCTTGGAGCAGGCCGGGCAGTCGCCCTGGATGAAGACGTCGGGGAATTTGAACAGGTTGCCGATGATGGCAAACACCAGGCCTATGCACAGCAGCCAGCCAATCAGCGGAATGAAGGCGACAACGATGGCGCCAATGGTGCCGAAAAAGACCCAGTTCGCCCGGTAGGTGATTTCATCCCACCAGCCGCGCTTGACTCTTCGCAATTGCGTCGTTGGACCCATGGCCTGCTCGCCTCCCTGTGAAAAAGCGGATGGTAGCGACCCTCAGGAGCAGATAGCAACACGCCAGTAATAGAGGCGGTCCGCGTTCAATCAACCGCGGACCCGCCTCGTTCCATCACCCTGGAAAACTACTGGGCGGGAACACGGACCTGGATCTGGTCACCGATTTCTTCGATGGTGATGTTGATCTCGTTACCGTTGTCGAGCAGCGCCGTGGCGCGGTAGAAGCCGGTTTTCGGTTCGTCGTCGATGGTCACTTTCACGCACGAGGAGCCCTGGAAGAACTGCTTGTGGATGATGTCGGTGACCAGCGGGCATGCGGTTTCCTCGATGACCGATTGAGCCCCGGCGGTGCTCAGCACGCCGGCAACGACGAAGGCGGCTACCCAGGCGAAGAAGTAGTTCTTGCTCTGCCCGAGCAGGTTGGCGCGCTTCCACAGGTAAACCGGGACCAGCAGGCACCACCAGCTGTTGGGTGCGGGATGACCGGCCGCCTTCAGGCGCTTTTCGTCCGCAACGCAGAGACCGACGTTCACACCGATGAACAGCCACCAGATATTGCTGCCCGCCGCCATCTCGATAAGACCGAAGATCAGCTGGGCCCAGACCAGGCCCCAGGCAAAGCGGTTGTCGATCTGGCTGGCCGCCAGCGGTGGCGGCGTGGAAGTCCGGGGGGCGCCGTTGCCCAGTTCGGTGTCCTTCAGCGAGATCCAGTCACCCACACCCGACCAGACCGGGGTTTCCGGGTGGATGATGTTCGCGGTGACGAACTGCTTCATCTGTTCGAACGTGAACGGCCCTTGCTGCGCCCCGTTCAACGCGTAATACCAAGATGCTTGTGACATCCCTGTTCTCCTTGAGCATGAACTACCCACCTGCAAACAGGTGGCCACTTGACAGTATCGGCGTTGGATCCAATGTCTTGAATACTTACATCCAGAAACATCAAGCGCTTTGCCATCATCCAGCCCCGTCTGCTTGGATGCCCACCGCCAACACAAGGAGCAGCACATGAAAACCATGGTGATAGGAGCCAGCAAAGGGCTGGGCAAGGCATTGATGGAGGGGTTGGGCGACCCTGGCGACCTGTTGATCGGCGTGTCCCGCAGCCACCCCGCTGACTCGGTGGCGCAACCCGGCGTGACCGTGCAATGGCTTGAAGCCGATCTTGGTGATCCTGCAAAGGCAGCCGACCTGCTGGCCCACTGCGCGGCGGAAAGCGGCCTGGATACGCTGATCTACAACCTCGGTATCTGGGAAGATGCCGCCTTCGACGAAAGCTACGATTTCCTCGCCGACCGCGACGAGCAGGTGCAGGCCATCGTCAATTGCAACGTCACGGCGCCTGTCCTGCTGATCAAGCGCCTGCTGCCGATCCTGCTGCGCAGCCAGCGCCCTCGCATCATCCTCACCGGCTCCACCTCGGGCCTGCCGCAAAGCGGTCGTCCGGAAGTCACGTTCGGCGCCAGCAAGTTCGCCCTTCGCGGCATGGCCGATTCACTGCGCGAAGGCTACCGCGACCGGCACCTCGGCGTGACCTGTCTCAACCTCGGTTACCTGAACACCCAGGACGCCCTGGCCACGCCCCGCGACCAGGCCGCGCAACGCGGCGAAGGCGAGCTGATCCCGGTGCATGATGTGGTGCAGGTGGTGCGGATGGCCCTGAGCCTGTCAGCCGCGAGCTTCGTCAAGGAAATCACCCTGCCGGCGATCCTCGACCCGCGTTTCTGACTCGCGCATCTCCCGCAGTTGCCGCTTGATCACCCGCACCGGCGGCGCATACAGGAAGCCGAACGACACGCTGTTGCGCCGCCCCTTCACCGCGTGGTGCATCAGGTGCGCCTGGTACAGCCGGCGCAGGTACGGGTGGCGTGGCTTGGGCCGCACGGGCCAATGGCGGTGGACGATGCCGTCGTGCACGAACACATAGATGATCCCGAACGCCGCCACCCCGGCGCCGATCCATTGCAGCGGATCATGCCCGGCGTTGCCCAGCACGATCAGGGTGATCGCCACCAGGGCGAGGATCAGCAGGTAGACATCGTTGGTCTCCACCATGCCCAGGTGCGGCTCGTGGTGCGAGCGATGAAGAAACCAGCCCGGCCCGTGCATCACGTACTTGTGCGCAAGAAAACCGACACCCTCCATGGCGACCAGGGTGCAAAGGAAGATGGCGAAGTGGAGGATCATGCGCAGCCGGTAGGGGAAAAGAGGAAAGTGGGCGTCAGATTAGGGGAAGTGGCGGGGAGAATCCATGACGGGATTGTCATGTGGGAGACAGGCTGACGGGCTGTAGGAAATGAACCGTGGGACTGCTCCCCACGGCATCCTTGCAAATTATTTCGGAGGCAGCTTCTCTTCCTGCAAGGCGATCTGGGCTTCCATGTAATGGCGCAGCAACTGGTTGATACGGGTCTGGTAGCCCGGCCCCTGTTGCTTGAACCAGTCCAGTACATCCGCATCCAGGCGAATGGTCACGGCCTGTTTTCCCGGCAACCTCAGGCTGGCATTGCGGAAGAAATCCTCGTCCAATTCAGGGATGTCGGAAAAATCGATGTCCTCGTCCTTCATTTTGGCGAGGCGGTCCCAGTCAGTTTTGGAATGTCTTGGCATAGATGCGGCTCTCCTCTCTGGTGGCTTTGCGAGCGGAAATGACGCGGATCACATCACCTCTTCGCTCCGTGTAAACGACTACGCCAACGTGCTCCCTGAGCCAGCCGATGCTGGCCGTCCGCTCTTCGCCGTAGTCCTCTCGGGTATCAGGCATGACGAGCATCGGGTACCTGAACATCTCCTCGACGCTCTTGAAATCGATACCGTGCTTGCGAATGTTGGCCTGATTCTTTTGATGATCCCACTCGAAAAAGAAGGGACCATCGTATTTACATCTGTACATACACAATAGCCTCCATGCTGAACAACATCAGCCTCCGCTCATCAGCTCCGAGGCCTCTTCCGCTCATCCGTGAGGGTCGATCTCGCTCGTGACCCGCGTCGTTGAGCGCTGCGAGCCTGTCATGGCCAGGTTCCAACGGCGGCCAGCAAATCGAGTCGGGATATTTCCCCCTGAAAGCCCCTTGACCTCAACCTAACTAGAGGTCTGAAACTCCCCGACTCTTTCGTCCTACGGAGCTTCCCCATGACCGCCTCTTTCCAGCTGTTCAACCCCGAAGGCCTCTACGACCCGAGTGGCAATGCCTATTCCCATATCGCCGAGGTCAAGGCCGGGACGCGCTTGCTGTTTCTGGCCGGGCAAGGGGGCGAGGACCTGAGTGGCGCCCTGTCCCCGGTGTTCACCGAGCAGGCGCGGCAGGCGCTGGAAAACGTGCGCACGGCATTGGCGGCGCGAGGGGCCGGGATCGGGGATGTGTTNNTGTTCAAGCTGACGCTGCTGATCGTCGATCACTCGGCAGAGCGGCTGCGGGATTGGGTACAGGTGGCGGATGAGGTGTGGGGGAAGCGGATGAAGCCGGCCTGTACCCTGATTCCGGTGCCGAGACTGGCGCTGGAGGGGATGCTGGTTGAGGTGGAAGCTGTGGCGGTCGGGCAGTAACACCAGATCCGAAAGCACCGCTGAACCTGTGGGAGC
>DQAA01000013.1:0-1319 GCA_003523465.1 Pseudomonas sp. | reverse complement strand
AGCCAGCTCCCACAGGGTTTTGTAGCGTCTGTCAGATCATTCGCCAGGCCGCACGATCACCGTGCAGGTCGTCCCCGCCGCCAGCAGGAACCCGTCCGGCACTTCATCGATATGAATCCGCACCGGCACCCGCTGCGCCAGCCGCACCCAGTTGAACGTCGGGTTCACGTCGGCGATCAGCTCGCGGCTTTCGGGGTTGTCACGGTCGTAGATGCCCCGCGAAATACTCTCCACATGCCCCTGCAATACCTCGCCGCTCATCATCTGCAATTCGGCGTGATCGCCCACCCGCACATGGGGCAGCTTGGTTTCTTCGAAGAAGCCGTAAACCCAGAACGAGTCCTTGTCGACCACCGCCATCTTCGCTTCGCCAGTACGGGCGTAATCCCCGCGATGGACGTTGAGGTTGGTCACATAGCCGTCGACCGTCGCCAGGATGCTGGTGCGTTTCAGGTCGAGTTGCGCCGCCGCCAGTTGCGCCTGGGCCTGTTGATAATCCGCCAGCGCCGAGTTGGCGATGTTGCTGGCGTCATCGCGGTTTTCCTTGGAGATCACCAGGTTGTCCATGTCCGCCCGGCGGCTGGCGTTGACCTTGCGCATCTCCCAGGTGGCCTTGCGCGAGGCGACCAGCGCCTCCGCCTGGCGTACCGCAACTTCATAGTGCTCGGGGTCGATGCGCAGCAGCACGTCGCCCTTCTTCACCAGCTGGTTGTCCTTGACCGGTACGTCCACCACATAGCCCGGCACGTCGGCGGCGACGTTGATGATGTCGGCGCGCACCCGGCCGTCGCGGGTCCAGGGCGTGGTCATGTAGTTGACCCACAATTGCCGGCCGATCGCCACGGCGGCGGCCAGCACGAGCAAGGTGGCGATCAGGCTGAAAAACTTCTTCATCGACGGGCTCTCAACGGTAGACGGTCAGCGCCATGGCGCCGAACAGGCAAAGAAACAGGCACAGGCGCAGCAACGCCGGGTGCCAGAAAAAACGGTAGCCATCGACGCTGGCGATAAACCGGTCGAGCCCCCAGGCCAGGCCTGCGGCAAACAGGAACATCAGGGTCACGGTGGGCATGTACAGGCCGTGGAAGGCGATTTCACGAAGCATGGCTGGGTCCTGGCGGCGGGCCGAGTTCGGCCAGCGGCGATCGAGGGTCGAGCAGTGAGGTACGGATGAAGTGCAGGTAGCTCTGCACCCGGCGCAGCGCCGAGGTGTCGAAGTGACGGGCGAACGGCTCGTCGGTGGCCTGCACGCGGCTGATCGCATGCTCCACCGCCACCAGTGCGCGCTCGTGGTTGCTCGCCGACGGCTGCAGGAACAG
>DQAA01000219.1 GCA_003523465.1 Pseudomonas sp. | reverse complement strand
TGCTGCGCCGCCACGTACTGGGCAATCACGCTGGTGCTGCGCAGGTGCGCGCTGGCATTGGGCAGCAGGTTGTTCAGGTACAGCAGCTCCGAACTGAACGCCAGGTCGTCCACGTAGCTGATGAACGGGTGCTCGGCCAGATCGCTGACCTGCCGAATCGGCGCATGCCGGTCGAGATAATCCTGGGTCGCATACAGCCGCAACCGGTAGTCGCACAGCTTGCAGCACACGTACGGTCCATGCTCCGGCCGCTCCAGGGCGATGACGATATCCGCCTCGCGCTTGGACAGGCTGATGAAGTGCGGCAGCGGCAGGATATCCACCGAGATCGCCGGCCAGGTGTCGACGAAATGACTGAGCTGCGGCGTGATGAAGAAGCTGCCGAACCCCTCCGTGCAGCCCATCCGCACATGCCCCGACAGCGCCACTCCCGAGCCTGAAACCTGCTCGCAGGCCATATGCAGGGTGCTTTCGATGGACTCGGCATAGCTCAGCAGGCGCTGGCCCTCGGCGGTCAGCACGAAGCCGTTGGTCCGCGACTTTTCGAACAGCAGCGTGCCCAGCGCCTGTTCCAGCGAGTTGATGCGCCGCGACACCGTCGTGTAGTCCACATTCAGGCGCTTGGCGGCGCTGCTGGCCTTGCGGGTGCGGGCCACTTCGAGAAAGAACTTCAGGTCATCCCAGTTCAACGAACCCAGGGAGGTGATGTTTTTTTGCATGTTGGACCGGCTTTTATGTGCGTTTTTGTTGGAGATTTGCACATCTATACTCGAAAACACCCCAGGCCCCCAAGTGCTCGACAGCGGCTCGGCCGATTTCTCTCGCTAATAACAATGTCCAGGAGAAGCCCCATGAACGCATCCCTCACCCCCGATCAAACGAAAGTGGACCAGGTCCGCCTGCTGATCGACGGTCAGTGGGTCGAATCGAAAACCAGCGAATGGCGCGACATCGTCAACCCGGCCACCCAGCAAGTGCTGGCGCGGGTGCCGTTCGCCACCGCCGAGGAAGTCGACGCCGCCATCGCCGCCGCCCAGCGCGCCTTCAAGACCTGGAAAGACACCCCGATCGGCGCGCGGATGCGCATCATGCTGCGCCTGCAGGCGCTGATCCGCGAACACTCCAAGCGTATCGCCGTGACTCTCAGCGCCGAGCAGGGCAAGACCATCGCCGATGCCGAAGGCGATATCTTCCGTGGCCTGGAAGTGGTCGAGCATGCGTGCAGCATCGGCACCCTGCAGATGGGCGAGTTCGCCGAGAACGTCGCCGGCGGCGTCGACACCTACACCCTGCGCCAGCCGATCGGTGTCTGCGCCGGCATCACCCCGTTCAACTTCCCGGTGATGGTGCCGATGTGGATGTTCCCGATCGCCCTGGCCACGGGTAACACCTTCATCCTCAAGCCGAGCCCGATCGACCCGAGCCCGAGCCTGTTCATCGCCGAGCTGCTCAAGCAGGCCGGCCTGCCGGATGGCGTGTTCAACGTGGTGCAGGGCGACAAGGACGCGGTCAACGCGCTGATCGAGCACCCGGACGTGCAGGCGATTTCCTTTGTCGGCTCGACCCCGATCGCCAACCACATCTACGAGACCGGCGCCCGCCACGGCAAGCGCGTGCAGGCCCTGGGCGGAGCGAAGAACCACCTGGTGGTGATGCCTGACGCTGATATCGATCAGGTCGTCGATGCGCTGATCGGTGCGGCCTACGGTTCGGCTGGCGAGCGTTGCATGGCGATCAGCGTGGCGGTTTTCGTCGGCGAGGAAACTGCCGAAAAAGTCATGCCGAAACTGATTCAGCGCACTCAAGAGCTGAAGGTCCTGAACGGCACCAACCTCGACGCCGAGATGGGCCCGATCGTGACCCGTGCGGCCCACGAGCGCATCACCGGCTACATCGAGCAAGGCGTGAAGGAAGGCGCGACCCTGCTGGTTGACGGTCGTGGCTTCAATGGCGAAGTGGCCGGCGAAGGCTGTGGCGATGGCTTCTGGCTGGGCGGCACGCTGTTCGACAACGTCACCACCGACATGCGCATCTACAAGGAAGAGATCTTCGGCCCGGTGCTGGTCTGCCTGCGGGTCAAGGACTTCGCCGAGGCGGTGGAACTGATCAACGCCCACGAGTTCGGCAATGGCGTCAGCCTGTACACCCGCGACGGGCATGTCGCCCGCGAGTTCGGTCGGCGCATCCAGGTGGGCATGGTCGGCATCAACGTACCGATCCCGGTGCCGATGGCCTGGCACGGTTTCGGCGGCTGGAAGAAGAGCCTGTTCGGCGACATGCATGCCTACGGTGAAGAGGGCGTGCGCTTCTACACCAAGCAGAAGAGCATCATGCAGCGCTGGCCGCAGGGTACGGAGAAGGGCGCCGAATTCGCCATGCCGACCAGCAAGTAAGCAAGTGTTTACTGCCTGACGGCAGGGGGCCCCGCAGTTCGCTGCGGGGCCTTTTTCATTCCTGCACCACGGACCCTGTGGGAGCTGGCTTGCCAGCGATAGCGGTAGTGAATTCACCGACGCCATC
>DQAA01000009.1 GCA_003523465.1 Pseudomonas sp. | reverse complement strand
CCGTCGCAAATTGCGACAGCGGGCGAGACAGTCTCAGGGCCACGAGGCAGCTGTCTCACGTCGTCTCACTCGTCGCGAAAAAACCCGCAACGCCCGCCCGCTGCGGCGCGCAAGCCGCGCAGAACGGCGCTTGCGGCTCTTGGCACACAATATGTATCGACACCCTCAAGCGGCTCTTCGGTGCGCGCTCTGCCGCTGTACGGCCGACGGAAGAGACCTATAAGAAGTGTACGAACAATAAGAAGAACCCCGTGGGAGGTCAGTCATCGATGAAGAGAACACTCAGGTTCGCCAGTACCGGTGGCCTGCTGGCAGTGGCCGTCAGCCTTGCCTTGCAGCCGCAGGTCAGCCAGGCCCGCGAGGCCCGGCAGATTCTTATGGAGACCTGCCAGGGTTGCCACCTTCCCGAAGGTGACAATGCCCTGAGCCGCATCAGCCACCAGCGCAAGACCCCGGAAGGCTGGCTGATGACCATCGGCCGCATGCAGACCATGCACCAGTTGCAGATCAGCGACGAAGACCGTCGCACCCTGGTCAAGTACCTCGCCGACACCCAGGGCCTGGCGCCCAGCGAAACCGATGGCGTGCGCTACGCCCTCGAACGCCGGCTGAACACCGTCGAGCAGATCGAGGACCCGACCAAGCAGATGTGCGCCCGCTGCCACTCCGGCGCGCGGATCGCCCTGCAGCGGCGGCCGGCCCAGGAGTGGGAGCGGCTGGTGAATTTCCACCTCGGCCAGTGGCCGTCGCTGGAATACCAGGCGATGTCCCGCGACCGCGACTGGTTCGAGCTGGCGAAGAAGGACATGGTCCCGCTGCTCGCCCAGAAATATCCCTTCGACAGCAAGGCCTGGAGCGACTGGCAGAAGTCCATGCCCAAGGCCGCGACCCTCGCCGGCGACTGGAGCTTCAGCGGCCATCTGCCGGGCAAGGGCGAGCTCAATGGGGTGATGAAGGTCAGTGCCGAAGACGGCGACCGCTTCAAGGTCAGCCTCGATGGCCAGTACGCCGACGGTTCGCCGTTCAAGGGCCAGGGCTCGGCGATGCTGTACAGCGGCTATGAATGGCGTGGCACGGTGGAGGTGGACGGGGTGAGCATGCGCCAGGTGTTCGCCGCCGGTAACGGCCAGCTCACGGGGCGCATGTTCGACAAGACCCACGACGAGCGTGGCGTCGATTTCACCGCCGCCCAGCAGGGCAGTGCGCGTCTGCTGGCGGTGCAGCCGGGCTACGTGAAGGCCGGCAGCGAAAGCGAATTGACCCTGGTCGGCAGCGGCCTCGGTGGCACGCCATCGTTCGGCAAGGGTGTCGAGGTGGTGGAGGTGCTGGAGAGCACGCCGCAGCGCATCCGGGTGAAGGTCAAGGTTGCCGCCGATGCGTCGGCTGGCCTGCAGGCGGTCAGCGTCGGCAAGCTCGGCGGCCAGCAACTGGCGGTCTATCGCGAGATTGCCGAGGTGAAAGTGGTGCCGGCCTTCTCGGTTGCCCGGGTGGGTGACAACGGCGGTTCGACGCCCAAGGTGCAGGGNNGGGCGCCGATGGCAAGGCTTATCGCATCGGCGTGTTCCCGGCCAAATGGAAGGTCGAGCCGTTCGACGAACGCGCCCGCGAGGATGAAGACGTCAAGTTCGCCGGCGTGATGCAGGCCGATACCGGCGTGTTCACCCCGGGCGATGCCGGGCCGAACCCGGCGCGCAAGATGTCCACCAACAACGCCGGCAACCTCAAGGTGATCGCCGCGGTGGATGACGCCGGCACGGCGCGCACCGGCGAGGGCCAGATGATCGTGACCATCCAGCGCTGGAACAATCCGCCCATCCCGTGAGACGGCGGTTTGACCTGGCCACATTCGAATTTTCGAGGAGGTTGTGATGGGTGCCATCCTGAACCTGGTAGAACGCAATCTGCATGAAGTGCGGGTCGACGACGCCCGCATGCTGTTCCACATCCCCAGCAGTTCGCTGTTCGCCAGCGATGCCCTGACCGGGGAAATCATCGACAGCCTGCGCGGCGCCAGCTGTTCCAGCGAGACGCTGGTGCAGCGCCTGGCCGAGCGCTTCGATGGCGAGGAAGTCAACGAGGTACTGCGCGAGCTGATCGCCCTGGAGCTGGTCAGCGACGGCTCGCCGCTGACCCCGGACATCGCCGCCAAACGGGTCGAGCGCACGGCGCTGAACACAGTGGTGCTCAACGTCAACACCGGCTGCAACCTGAGCTGCACCTACTGCTACAAGGAAGACCTGGACAAGCCGTCGGCCGGCAAGCGCATGGATGTCGAGACCGCCGTGGCCTCGGTGGAGATGCTGCTCAAGGAATCACCCGACGAGCCGGTCTACACCGTGGTGTTCTTCGNNAGAGCCGCTGAGCAACCGCAAGCTGATCGAGTACATGGTCGATTACTGCGAGCGGCGTTTCGCCGAGGCGGGCAAGCGCGTGGAGTTCGTCATGACCACCAACGCCACCTTGCTCACCGAGGAAATCGTCGACTACCTCAATGCCCACCGCTTCGGTTTGTCGGTGAGCATCGACGGGCCGAAGACCGTGCACGATCGCAACCGCATCACCGTGGGCGGGCAGGGCACCTATGACGTGGTGCGGCGCAAGGCCGACATGCTGCTGTCGCGTTATGACAGCCGCCCGGTGGGCGCGCGGGTGACCCTGACCACCGGGGTCACCGATATCGAGACCATCTGGAACCACCTGTTCAACGAGATGGGCTTTGCCGAGGTCGGCTTCGCGCCGGTGACGTCCGGCGATATCAGCAGCTACAACCTCACCGGCGAGGAACTGGTCGAGGTCTTCGCCAACATGAAGGCCCTGGGCCGGCGCTACCTGGAGGCGGCGCTGGAGCATCGCAACATCGGCTTCTCCAACCTGCACCAGTTGCTCACCGACATCCACGAGGGGCACAAGAAGGCGCTGCCGTGCGGCGCCGGCTTGAAGATGCTGGCGGTGGATCACAAGGGCGAGCTGAACCTCTGCCACCGCTTCACCGGCTCCAGCCTGCCGACCTTCGGCAACGTGCACAGCGGGGTGAAGCAGGTCGAGCTCAACGACTTCCTCTCACAGCGCCTGGACCGCACCAACACCGGCTGCGACAGCTGTCGCATCCGCAACCTGTGCTCCGGCGGTTGCTACCACGAGAGTTATGCCCGGTATGGCGACCCGACCCATCCGACCTATCACTACTGCGAACTGATGCGCGACTGGGTGGACTTCGGCATCGAAGTCTACAGCCGGATCATGGCCGAGAACCCGGCCTTCATCACTCGCTACATCACTGCGCGCAAGGTGCACTGACATGAAACATCTCAAGCCGATCAACAACAAAGCCCTGAAGCTGGAACAGGCCGCCGAGGAAAACCGCATCGAAGAAGTGGTGGCGATGAACTCGGTCGCCGGCTGCGCCTCGACCACCGATCCGGGCTGGGAAATCGACGCCTTCGGTGGCGTCTCGTCGTTGTGCCAGCCGATGGAATCGGACCTGTATGGCTGCTCCGACCCGTGCTGGTGGCCGGCACAGGTGCCGGACATGATGAGCACCTTCCCGGACTGGAACAAGGACGCGCAGTCCTCCGGTGACAGCTGGCGCAACCTCGGGACCGTGTTCCCGGACGACAAATGAGCCCCCAGGCGAACAAGAAGAGGGATATCTCCATGCTCCAGATTGCAACCCGCGGCCTGGCCGCCCTGGTGGCGCTCGGCGCCGGTACGGCGATGGCCGCCGACGAAGGCAAGGCGCTGAATGCCGGCCACGAATACATGGTGGTCACCAACTACCCGAACAACCTGCACGTCATCGACCTCAACAGCGAAAAGCTCTACAAGACCTGCGCCATGCCCGACGCCTTCGGCCCGGGCTCGGTGCAGATGTCGCCGGACAAACGCATCGCCTACGTGCTCAACAACCACTACGCCGACATCTACGGTGTCGAGCTGGACAACTGCAAGCAGGTGTTCCACGCCAGCATCACCCAATTGCCGGGAGAAAAGGCGCGTTCGATGTTCTCCTTCACCGTCAGTCATGACGGCAAGGAAATCTACACCGTCGCCAACCCCACGAAGATCCTCAGTGACCACTACGAAGTCCAGCAACCGCGCCTCGATATCTACGGCACCGATGGTGGCCTGAATGCCAAGCCGCTGCGCAGCTTCCCCGCGCCGCGCCAGCTGACCATCATGCAAAGCGGCGACGATGGCACCCTGTACGTGGCCGGGCCGGATATCTACAAGGTCGACGTCAAGACCGGCAAGTTCGACGTGCTCGTCCCGAGTCGTCACTGGAAGCGCCCCAACTACAGCGCGCCGGACGTGCTCTATGTATGGAACCAGCAGACCTACCGGCATGACTTCTCGCTGCTCTACACCACGGCGAAATTCACCGACGACAAGCAGGACCCGGCAACGGCGGAAAACCTCTACGGCTTCTTCAACGTAGACCTCAAGACCGGCAAGACCCAGACCGTCGACTTCGGCCCGCTGACGGAAATCTACTTCAGCGGCATGCGCTCGCCGAAGGATCCGAACGTGGTGTATGGGGTGCTGAACAGGCTGGCCAAGTACGACATCAAGGAGAAGAAACTGGTCAAGGCGGCGACCCTGGATCACTCGTACTACTGCGTCTCGATGAACAAGGCGGGGAGCAAGGTTTATCTGGCGGGGACGTACAACGACGTGGCGATCTTCGACGCGGACAGCTTGAAGCCGTTGGGCAAGATCCAGTTGCCTGGGGGGGATATGGCGATTACTACGGCGCAGGTGTTTGTGCGCTGAGGTCGTTGTTCATGAGGGTGGGGTTTGCTCGCTCTCATGGACATATCCGGCACCACTTGCTCGCCGCTCCCCCCTCCTTTCAGGACTACCTTTTTCCTCTCGGTCAGAGGTAGCTCATCATGGCTTTTCAGGCTTCCGAACGTCTTCGCTTTTGCCGTTTCTCCGAACTGGGGCGGCTGTATCTATTGACCTGTCAGGTGCAGGGACGCGTACCGATCTTTGAGGATCTGTGGCTGGCCAGGTTGGTGGTTCAGCAGTTTCGTCAGGCTGAAAGTGAAGGGCAGGTCGAGTCGTTGGCCTGGATTGTGATGCCTGATCACCTTCACTGGCTTGTCGAATTGAAAGCGGGAACGCTGAGCAGTTTGATGCAGCGGTTCAAGTCCCGAAGTGCGCGGGCTGTGAATCAGGCTCGCGGGTGTTCTGGCCGGATGTGGCAATCAGGGTTTCATGATCGGGCATTGCGTCGTGAGGACGATGTGCTTGCTGTCGCTCGGTACATCGTTGCCAACCCGCTGCGTGCGGGGTTGGTGAAGAGTGTGAGGGACTACCCGCATTGGGATGCGGTCTGGCTTTAGCTTCGATGCGATGACGAAACTGTGGGAACCCGTGGGTGCGAGCTTGCTTGCGAACGGGCGCGCAGCGGCCGCAAAGCCTGACGACTCGATTTACTTGGACGAGCACGGTCTAACGGGCGCGGTGAATGGGGCCTCGCTATCAGTCAGTTGCATGGTGCGGGATGGTTTTGGGACCGCTATGCGGCCCTTCGCGAGCGAGCTCGCTCCCAC
>DQAA01000634.1:1731-5051 GCA_003523465.1 Pseudomonas sp. | reverse complement strand
GCAGACCGCTGCCGATATTGGCGCCGATCACCAGGCCGATCGCCACGGGCAGGCCGATCACCCCGGCGCCGGCGAGGGTCGCGGTCAGCAGCACGGCGGCCAGGCTGGAATAGGAGACCATGGCGAACAGTGCGCCGATCAGGGCGTCGAGGAGGATATCGCCGGTCAGCGAGGCGAACAGTACCTTCACCCCCTGCGCGGTGGTGATGGGCGTGGCGGCTTCGACGATCAGTTGCAGGGCCAGGATGATCAGGCCCAGGCCGATGCCGACGCGGCCCAACTGGCCGGCGCGGGTTTGCTTGCGCGAAAGGAAGAAGATCACCCCGAGGAAGATCAGCAGCGGCGACAGCCACGACAGGTCGAAGGTCAGCACCCGTGCCATCAACGCGGTACCGACGTCGGCGCCGAGCATGATCGCCAAGGCCGGGGTCAGCGCCATCAGGCCCTGGCCGACGAACGAGGTCACCAGCATCGCCGTGGCGTTGCTGCTTTGCACCATGGCCGTGACCAGGATCCCGGCGATGAAGGCCAGCGGCTGGCGCGCCATGTTCTGGCTGATGACCCGGCGCAGGTTGGAGCCGTAGACCCGCAGGATCCCGGTCCGGACGATATGCGTGCCCCAGATCAGCAGGGCGACGGCTGACAATAGATTGAGCAGGGTCAGCATGCTGGGCCCCCTGTTTCCAAGCCCCAACGGGGCGAATGAATGACGCTCGGAGCCTGGCCGTGGACGACGGCGATTGTTACCAGTGCTCCCTTTAAGCTTTAGTCCGCTGAAAGCCTTGGCGCCAGCGGTTTTTCCTACGGCCTGAAATGAAAAAAGGCTCCCAAAGGAGCCTTGATTCAGCAACTGGCCAGTATTACTGACCCGGGATGTCCTTGCGAAGTTTCACCGGCTCGCTCGGTTCTTCGTCGCGTTTCTTCGCCATTGCGGTGCGCATGCGGATGTTGATCGCTTCCACGGCCAGGGAGAAGGCCATGGCGAAGTACACGTAGCCCTTGGGCACATGGACGTCGAAGGCTTCGGCGATCAGCACGGTACCGACCACGATCAGGAACGACAGGGCGAGCATCTTCAGCGATGGGTGCTTGTCGATGAAGTCGCTGATGGCCTTGGCGCAGAGCATCATCACCAGCACGGCGACGATGATCGCGGCGATCATCACCGGGACGTGGGAGACCATGCCGACGGCGGTGATCACCGAGTCCAGGGAGAACACGATGTCGATGATGGCGATCTGCACGATAGTGAAGAGGAACTTGCCGCCCTTGCCGGACGCCGGCTCGTCGCCGCTTTCGTCTTCGCCTTCGAGGCCGTGGTAGATCTCCTGGGAGCTTTTCCACAGCAGGAACAGGCCGCCGAAGAACAGGATCAGGTCACGCCCGGAAATATCCTGGCCGAACACCTCGAACAGGGTGTCGGTGAGGCGCATGACCCAGGTGATGGAAAGCAGCAGCAGGATCCGCGTGACCATGGCCAGGGCCAGGCCGAAGATCCGGGTACGCTGCTGCATATGCTTGGGCATGCGGCTGACCAGGATCGAGATCATGATGATGTTGTCGATCCCGAGCACGATTTCGAGTGCGGTCAGGGTGAAAAAGGCAACCCAGATTTCCGGGCTGGTCAGCCATTCCATGTTTGTTCCTTCGAGCGTTGAGACGTTGAACGCCCCTTGTATCGGGGCGCGCAACGGGTTGGTTGAATCCGTTTACTTAGAGGCTACTGAACAACGGGAAAATTCCCATGAGCAGCGCGGCGAACATTATGCACAGGCAGACTAGCACCGCCCACTTCAAGGTGAAGCGTTGGTGATCGCCGAATTCGATACCGGCCAGGGCCACCAGCAGGTAGGTGGACGGTACCAGCGGGCTGAGCAGGTGTACCGGCTGTCCGACGATCGAGGCGCGGGCCATTTCCACCGGCGAGATACCGTAGTGGCTGGCGGCTTCCGACAGTACCGGCAGCACGCCGTAGTAGAAGGCATCGTTGGACATGAAGAAGGTGAACGGCATGCTCACGATCGCCGTGATCACCGCCAGGTACGGGCCCAGGGCATCCGGAATCACGGCCAGCAGGCTCTTGGACATGGCTTCGACCATGCCGGTGCCGGACAGGATGCCGGTGAAGATACCAGCGGCGAAGATCAGGCCGGTTACCGCCAGGACGCTGCCGGCGTGGGCGGCGATACGGTCTTTCTGCTGTTGCAGGCACGGGTAGTTGACGATCATCGCGATGCTGAAGGCGATCATGAACAGCACCGGCAGCGGCAGCAGGCCGGCGATCAGCGCGACCATCAGGACGGCGGTCAGGGCGCCGTTGAACCACAGCAGTTTCGGGCGACGGGCATCCGGGAACTGGGACACGGTGATTTCGCTGTGGTCGATCTCGTCGCCCGGCAGGTGCAGCTCGCCGAGACGGGCGCGTTCGCGCTTGCCGTACATGTAGGCGATGGCGAGGATGGCCACGACGCCGGCGAGCATGGCCGGGATCATCGGCACGAAGATGTCCGAAGGATCGACATGCAGGGCGCTGGCGGCGCGGGCGGTCGGGCCGCCCCAGGGGGTCATGTTCATCACCCCGCCGGCCAGGATGATCAGGCCGGCCATGATCCGCGGGCTCATGCCCAAACGGCTGTACAGCGGCAGCATGGCGGCGCAGCAGATCATGTAGGTGGTGGCGCCGTCACCGTCCAGGGAGACGACCAGGGCCAGCACGGCGGTGCCGACCGAGACCTTCAGCGGGTCACCCTTGACCAGCTTGAGGATCTTGCGAACGGCCGGGTCGAACAGGCCGGAGTCGATCATCAGGGCGAAATACAGGATGGCGAACATCAGCATCACGCCGGTAGGCGCCAGCTTGCTGATGCCTTCCAGCATCATCGGGCCGATTTTGCTGGAAAAGCCGCCGAACAGGGCGAATAGGATCGGTACCAGGATCAGCGCGATCAAGGCCGAAAGGCGCTTGGTCATGATCAGGTACATGAAGGTGATGACCATGGCGAAGCCGAGGAAGGTCAGCATGGGAGTACTCCAGGCGTAGGGCGTCGGGACGGGAACGTGACGGACGGATCAGCGGGTTGGGCGCTGGGGCTGGAGTAGCAGCGGGAATTGCGGGCGCAGGTAGGTACGGAAAGACATCAGAATCACCATTGTTCTTGTTGAGTAGGCCGGGTTCCTTTTCTAAATTCGGATGCCCTGGCACGCCGGTCGCTTTGCCGGTGGTGAGGCGATGCTAAGGACCTAAGCTTTCAGCCAGCTTTCGATGCTGAAAGCTTCATTTTTGACCTCGAAAGCGCGACACGGACCCTGTGGGAGCGGGT
>DQAA01000634.1:0-1711 GCA_003523465.1 Pseudomonas sp. | reverse complement strand
CCGCTCCCACAGGGTTCGCGTCGCTCTTTCTAATTCATTGATTGCAGCGAAGGAGTGCCCAACGAAAATGAGCCAACACCAGGAAGGCGGCTGCCATTGCGGCGCCCTGCGCTACCGGGTCGAAGGTCCGCTGACGGACGTCGCCCATTGCCATTGCTCGATCTGCCGGAAGGTCTCCGGCGGGCTGTTGATCACCTGGGCCACGGTGCCCTGCTCCGGCTTCCAGTGGCTGGAAGGCACGCCACAGCGCTATGACTCGTCCGCCAGTTGCGTGCGCTATTTCTGTCGCCGCTGTGGCGCCCATCTGGCACTGACCACCGATCTCAGCCCGGAAACCATCGATATCACCATCACCACCCTGGATGATCCGGCCTCGGTCCGCCCCGACCGGCATATCTGGACCGAGAGCCGCCTGCCCTGGCTGCATCTGGACGAGCAATTGCCCGGCGAGGAACACGAGTCGCTGTGATTCAGGGCAGTTCCAGTCCGCCGGCAGCCTTGTGCAGGGTACGGAGGTGGCTGCCGATCTGCTTGATGTTGGCTTCCACCGCGCGGATTTCCTTGTCGCGCTGCGGGCCGAGCAGCGCGCGGGCTTCCTTGTCGAGATCGGCGCTGAGGCTTTGCAACTGGGCCTGGCGCTCGCGGCTGCTTTCGAGCAGTTGCTCGCGCTCTTGCGTCTGGGGCAATCCGTAACCGCCCTGCCCCGNNATCTGCTGCAGGGTCTTGTTGGCCTTGTCGACGCTTTCGTCGTTTTGCGCGCGGCCGGTCAGGTAGCGTTGCTTGACCTCGTCCTGGGCCAGCAGCAATTGCCGACGCAGGGCGGCCTGCTCCAGCAGCAGCATGGCGGCGCTGGTCCGCAGGTCGGCGCGGTCGAACCAGGCGCGGCGCTGTTCGGCATCCTGTTCCAGCCAGGCTTCGACGCCGGCCTGGGGGATCGGCAACTGTTTCTTGAGTACCTGGAACATGGCCTCGAAGCGGTCGCGGTAGGAGTCGAAGCGGTAACCCAGGCGCAGCGCCTCGCGTGGGTCATCGAGCACGCTGGTATCGGCCAGGCCGCGACCCTTGAGCACTTCCAGCAGGCCGTTGGGCATGATGTTGTCGAGGCTGGTCAACTGACGATTGGCGGTGCCGCTGCGCAGCAGCTTGAGGGTTTCCACCGCGCAGTTGTTGGACAGGAAGTAGTAGTTGCCGTCGTAGCTCCAGTGCATCTCCAGCGCCTGGCGCACCAGGCTTTCCAGCTCGGGACGGGACAGCTTCAGCGGCACCGAGGACAGGCTGCGCAGTTCGGTCTTGGTGTATTCGTCGATCACCTGGCCCAGGGGCAGGACGAACAGTCGCGACGGATAGGCGCCGACCAGGCCACCCCAGCTGGACAGCTGCACATCATTGACGAAGGCGCGGTAGGACAGGACCAGGTGCTGGTCGAGGTCCAGCCGGCAGTCCGGGCCCCGTGGCCGGCCCGGGGCGCAGATCACCAGGCGCAGCATGCTGTGGCCCCAGCGGCTGACCCAGTTCTGGTTGGCTTCGGCCAGCAGGTAGTCCACCGAATAGACCCGTTCCGGATCGATGTAGCCCAGCGGCTGCTTGGCGAAGTCATTGCCGGCGTTCAGGTAAGGCAATTCCGCTGTGCAGGGCGGATGCTCCGGTGCCCAGTCGAAATGCTTGCTCAGGTAATCATGCAGGGCCGGGCGGCGACAGGCGTAGCTCGGGT
>DQAA01000507.1 GCA_003523465.1 Pseudomonas sp. | reverse complement strand
GCCCGTGTGGGAACGGTTGAATCCGCTCCCACACGGGCCTCGTCGTTTCTGCTTCAGGCTTCCTGCATGAACTGCTGCCGGTACTGGTTCGGCGACAGCGCTGTATGCTGCCTGAACAGGCGTGCGAAGAAGCTGGCATCGTCGTAGCCGACTTCGTAGCTGATGGTCTTGATGCTCTTGCGCGTGCCGGAGAGCAGTCCCTTCGCCGTTTCGATCCGTAGCCGCTGCAGGTAGTGCAAGGGCNNGCCGGTGGCGCTCTGGAAGCGCCGCATGAAGTTGCGGATGCTCATGCCGTGGTTGCGCGCGACGTCCTCGAAGCGGAACTTGTCGGCGAAATGCTCTTCGAGCCAATGCTGGATCTGCAGGATGATCACGTCCTGGTGCAGCTTCTGTCCGCCGAAACCCATGCGACCCGGGGTGTAGTTGCGCTGCACTTCATAAAGAATGTCGCGGGCCACGGCCTGGGCGACATTGGCACCGCAGAAGCGCTCGATCAGGTAGATGTACAAATCGCAGGCAGAAGTGGTGCCGGCGGCGCAGAACAGGTTGTCCGCGTCGGTGAGGTGCTTGTCCTGGTTCAGCTGGACCTTGGGGAAGCGCTCGGCGAACTGGCTGAAGAAGCGCCAGTAGGTGGTGGCCTCCTTGCCATCGAGCAGGCCGGCTTCGGCCAGCCAGAACACGCCGCTGGCCTCGCCGCAGAGCACGGCGCCGCGGGCGTGTTGCTGGCGCAGCCAGGGCAAGACCTGGGGATAGCGTTCGCAGAGGGTGGAGAAGTCGTCCCAGAAGGCCGGGAGCACGATGACATCGGCCTCTTCCAGGCCACTGTCAACCGGCACCTGAACATCGCTGAAGCTGCACACCGGCTGACCATCGGGGCTGACCAGACGGGTCTCGAACATGGGTTGCAGGCTCAGCCCCAGCTGCTTGGCGTAGCGCAGGCTGGCCAGGTGGAAGAAGTCCTTGGCCTGCATCAGGGTCGAAGCGAACACCTTGTCGATGGCGAGAATGCTGACGCGCCGCAGGGGCACGTTGGGTTGGGTAAACATCATTTTCTTTATTCTTATAGGTCAGAGTGGTCAATCACCGGCTGGATCGTCTTATTTTTTGGCGATTGTGTCCAGTCTCCCTTCCCAGGGCTCTGTCATGGGCGTGTACAAGATCACGCACGGGCGTGGCGCAGGAGAAGATCCGGAAAATCCGCTTGATATTTCTTCGGTAATCCGGATAATCCGCCGTCTCTTTCTACGGTGGGAGTGATGCCCTGCCGCTGAAAAAGAACCCCGCCAAGTATTGAACGCGCTGACCCGAGCCCCCGAAAGCGTTCGTATGCGGCTGCCTTTGACCTTGTCAAAGTAAGCACTATTCAGTAAGATTCGCCGTCTATTTTTGCTGGGCGGCCTCTGAGGCTTATAAAGAATGAAAACTTTTACTGCTAAACCGGAAACAGTAAAACGCGACTGGTTCGTCGTTGACGCTGCTGGTCAGACCCTGGGTCGTCTGGCCACTGAAATCGCGAGCCGTCTGCGTGGCAAGCACAAGCCAGAATACACCCCTCACGTTGACACCGGCGACTACATCGTCGTGATCAACGCCGAGCAGGTACGTGTCACTGGTGCCAAAGCTTCGGACAAAATGTACTACTCCCACTCCGGCTTCCCGGGCGGTATCAAGGAAATCAACTTCGAGAAGCTGATTGCCAAGGCCCCAGAGCGCGTGATCGAGACCGCGGTCAAAGGCATGCTGCCTAAGAACCCGCTGGGTCGCGACATGTACCGTAAGCTGAAAGTCTATGCGGGCGCTACCCACCCTCATACTGCTCAGCAGCCCCAAGAACTGAAGATTTAACGGAATAGTTCATTATGTCGGCGACTCAAAATTACGGCACTGGCCGTCGCAAGACTGCAACCGCTCGCGTTTTCCTGCGTCCGGGTACTGGCAACATCTCCATCAACAACCGTTCTCTGGACGTGTTCTTCGGTCGTGAAACCGCGCGCATGGTAGTTCGCCAGCCGCTGGAACTGACCGAAACCGTCGAGAAATTCGACATCTACGTCACCGTTGCCGGTGGTGGTGTCAGCGGTCAGGCCGGTGCGATCCGTCACGGTATCACCCGCGCTCTGATGGAATACGACGAGACTCTGCGTAGCGCTCTGCGCCGCGCTGGCTACGTCACCCGCGACGCTCGTGAAGTCGAGCGTAAGAAAGTGGGCCTGCGTAAAGCACGTAAGCGTCCACAATACTCCAAGCGTTAATTCGCTCAGAGTTTCAAAAAAAGCCCGGTTCCAGGTGGAACCGGGCTTTTTTTATGTCTTGAATAATGGGGGTTGGCTATTTGTGTGACAACTTGCCGCATAGACGCAGATCAAGATCTGCGTGGGATGCAGGCCTTTGGCCAGGGTAATAACCTTGTCAGCCATGGGTCTTTTCTTTACCATGCGGCAAATTTTTAGCGCTTCAGAAAATATTTAGTAGATGCCTGTTTCAACAGGCCACAGAGCTGATGGGAGAGGACTGAATGAGCAATGACGGCGTCAATGCAGGCCGGCGTCGCTTCCTGGTTGCAGCCACATCCGTTGTGGGTGCTGCAGGGGCGGTGGGGGCTGCGGTCCCGTTCGTAGGGTCATGGTTTCCCAGTGCGAAGGCGAAGGCTGCCGGTGCACCGGTGAAGGTCAATATTGCCAAGGTCGAACCTGGGCAGCAGTTGGTGGCCGAATGGCGTGGTCAGCCGGTTTTCATCGTCCGTCGTACCGAGGAGATCCTTGGTAATTTGAAGAAGATCACCGGAGATCTCTCTGATCCGGAGTCCAAGGCCTCGGTCCAGCCGACCTACGTCGATCCCTCCAATCGCTCCATCAAGCCGGAAATCCTGGTCCTCGTCGGCCTGTGCACCCACCTGGGCTGCTCACCGACTTTCCGTCCTGAAGTCGCTCCCGTCGACCTCGGTCCCAAGTGGGTCGGTGGCTATTTCTGCCCTTGCCACGGCTCCCACTACGACCTTGCTGGCCGCGTCTACAAGTCCCAGCCTGCGCCGCTCAATCTGCCGGTGCCACCGCATTCGTACGAGTCGGACGACATCATCATCGTCGGCATCGATCAGGAGAAAGCGTGATGAGCAAGTTCATGGAATGGGTTGATGCCCGCTTCCCCGCCACGAAGATGTGGGAAGACCATCTGAGCAAATATTACGCACCGAAGAACTTCAACTTCCTGTACTTCTTCGGCTCCCTGGCGCTGCTGGTGCTGGTCAACCAGATCGTCACCGGTGTCTGGCTGACCATGAGCTTCACCCCTTCGGCCGAAGAGGCGTTCGCCTCGGTCGAATACATCATGCGTGACGTCGAATACGGCTGGATCCTGCGCTACCTGCACTCCACGGGTGCGTCGGCATTCTTCATCGTCGTCTACCTGCACATGTTCCGCGGCCTGCTCTACGGCTCGTACCAGAAGCCTCGCGAGCTGGTATGGATCTTCGGCATGTTGATCTACCTCGCGCTGATGGCCGAAGCCTTCATGGGCTATCTGCTGCCATGGGGCCAGATGTCGTACTGGGGCGCCCAGGTGATCATCTCCCTGTTCGGTGCCATCCCGGTGATCGGTGATGACCTGACCCAGTGGATTCGTGGTGACTACCTGATTTCCGGCATCACCCTGAACCGCTTCTTCGCCCTGCATGTGATCGCTCTGCCGATCGTCATTCTCGGCCTGGTGGTCTTGCACATCCTCGCTCTGCACGAAGTGGGTTCGAACAACCCTGACGGTATCGACATCAAGAAGAAAAAGGACGAAAACGGCATCCCGCTGGACGGCATCCCGTTCCACCCTTACTACACCGTGAAAGACATCGTCGGCGTAGTGGTCTTCCTCTTCGTGTTCTGCGCCGTAGTGTTCTTCTTCCCGGAAATGGGTGGCTATTTCCTGGAGAAACCGAACTTCGAACAGGCCAACGCCTTCAAGACGCCAGAGCACATTGCCCCGGTCTGGTACTTCACTCCGTTCTACGCGATTCTGCGGGCGGTTCCGGACAAGCTCCTGGGCGTCATCGCCATGGGTGCGGCGATCGCTGTGCTGTTCGTCCTGCCGTGGCTTGACCGCAGTCCGGTGCGCTCGATGCGCTACAAGGGCTGGCTGAGCAAGATCTGGCTGCTGGTGTTCTGCATTTCCTTCGTGATCCTGGGCGTGCTGGGTGTTCTGGCGCCAACTCCAGGCCGTACGTTGCTGTCGCAGGTATGTACCTTCCTGTATTTCGCCTACTTCATTCTGATGCCGTTCTACACCAGGCTTGAGAAGACCAAACCGGTTCCGGAAAGGGTGACTGGCTGATGAAAAAGCTATTTGCAGTATTGATTCTGGCAGTGATGCCTGCCCTGACCTTCGCCGCCAGCGAGCATGGTCCGGAACTGGATAAAGTCGATATCGACCTGACCGACAAGGCCGCCATGCAGGACGGCGCCCGCACCTTTGCCAACTATTGCATGGGTTGCCACAGCGCCAAGTTCCAGCGTTACGAGCGTGTCGCCGATGACCTGGGCATTCCGCACGAGCTGATGCTGGAGAAGCTGGTGTTCACCGGTGCCAAGATCGGCGATCACATGAACAGTGGCATGCAGCCTGCCGATGCCAAGGTCTGGTTCGGCGCTGCGCCTCCCGACCTGACCCTGGTCGCCCGGGTTCGCGGTACCGACTGGCTGTACAGCTACCTGCGCGGCTTCTATGAGGATCCGGCGCGGCCATGGGGTGTGAACAACAAGATCTTCCCGAACGTCGGCATGCCGAACGTACTGGTAGGTCTGCAAGGTCGTCAGGTCGTGGGCTGCAAGCAGATCCAGACCGTGGTCGATGGCAAGAAGCAATTCGACCCGCTGACCGGTGCTCCGCTGACCCACGAAGCCTGTGACCAGCTGACCATCGTGCCGAAATCCGGTACCCTGAACGAAGAGCAGTTCGACGAGAAGGTCAAGAATCTGGTGACCTTCCTGGCCTACTCGGCCAACCCGGTCAAACTGGAAAGCCAACGCATCGGTACTTACGTACTTCTGTACCTGGCCTTCTTCTTCGTATTCGCCTACCTGCTCAAGCGCGAATACTGGAAGGACGTGCACTGATCACGCAGTAATTTCTGGTAGTTGAACGCGCGCCCTGGGGCGCCTCCGGAGTCCGGAGGTGGCCCCAGGGCGCGTTTGCGTTTATAGCTTTTACTGTTCCACGCGAGGAGGAACCCTATGGGCGTGACCAATCGGTTGGCCTGCTATTCCGACCCCGCTGACCACTATTCTCATCGGGTGCGGATCGTTCTCGCCGAGAAGGCGGTCAGCGTCGAGATCATCGATGTCGTGGCTGGCAGCCAGCCGGCCAAGCTGCTGGAGGCCAATCCGTACGGCAGCCTGCCGACCTTGGTCGACCGCGATCTGGCGTTGTATGAATCCACCGTGGTAATGGAATACCTCGACGAGCGTTACCCCCATCCGCCGCTGCTGCCGGTCTATCCGGTGGCGCGGGCGAACAGCCGATTGCTGGTGCACCGGATCCAGCGGGACTGGTGTGCATTGGTGGATCAGATTCTCGATCCGCGAGCCAAGGACGCAGCGCGCGCCCAGGCGCGCAAGGAGTTGCGTGAAAGCCTGACCGGGGTTTCTCCGCTGTTCGCCGAAAAGCCCTGCTTCCTCAGCGAGGAGCAAAGTCTGGTGGATTGTTGTCTACTACCCATCCTGTGGCGTTTGCCGATCCTGGGGATCGAGCTGCCACGGCAGGCCAAGCCCCTGCTGGACTATATGGAGCGACAGTTTGCCCGCGAGCCTTTCCAGGCAAGCCTGTCCGCTGCTGAACGAGAAATGCGCAAGCTTTAAGGAGCTGTTGATGAACTCCAGTCGCCCCTACCTGGTGCGTGCACTGTACGAGTGGATCGTGGATAACGATTGCACCCCCCATATCCTGGTGAATGCCGAGTATCCCGCAGTGCAGGTGCCTCAGGGTTTTGCCAGTGATGGTCAGATTGTCCTGAATATTTCGCCGAACGCCGTGCGCGGTCTGCAGATGGAAAACGACGCGGTCAGTTTCGAAGGTCGTTTCGGTGGCGTTGCCCACAGCCTGTACGTGCCGACTGGTGCGATCCTCGGTATTTATGCCCGGGAAAATGGTCAGGGCATGGTCTTCGAGCTGGAGCCGCCGATGGTCGATGACGACGAGGACGAAGTCCAACCGGATGATGACGGCCCGCCGGATGGAGGGCAGCCGCCGCGTCCAAGCGGGCGGCCAAGCTTGAAAGTGGTGAAATGAAAAAAGGCGACCTTCACAGGTCGCCTTTTTCTTTGGGCTACGTTTTTGTCGTCAGTCGATGTATTCGAACAGCTTGACGATCTTCTGCACGCCAGACACGCCCTGCACCAGGTTGGTGGCGCGATTGGCCTCGGCCTGGGTCATGAGGCCGAGCATGTAGACGATGCCGTTCTCGGTGATGATCTTGATTCGCGAGCCGGGAATATTGGCGTCGGCGAGCATCTGGGTCTTGATCTTGGTGGTCAGCCAAGCGTCGTTGTTGCGTGCCAGCAGGGAGGAGGGCTCCAGGACCTGCAGTTCGTTGTGGACCTTCTTGACCTTCTGCACCTGGCCTGCGGTTTGCTCGGCCAGGCTCTTCAGGTCGGCCCGTGGGGTCTGGCCGGCGAGCAGGACGACGCCGTTGAAGCTGCTGACGACGATGTGGGAGTTCTTGTCCAGATCGACGCTGGCCTTGGCAACGTTTACCGCCACCTTGGTTTCGATCAACGAGTCGTCGATCTTGCTACCCAGGGTGCGAGTGCCGCGGTCGTCATCGATCGGGGCTTCACGGCTGGCAGTGATCACCGAACTGCAACCGCTCAGGCTCAGACACAGGGTCAGGGCCATCAGGCCGAGGCGTTTTGGGGTCATTCTTCACTCCCGAACAATTGGCTGTCGATCAGATCGCAAAGGCAGTGGATCGCCAGCAGGTGGACTTCCTGGATACGTGCGGTGACGTTCGCCGGTACGCGAATCTCGACATCTTCGGGCAGCAGCAGCGATGCCATGCCGCCGCCGTCGCGTCCGGTCAATGCTACGACAATCATTTCACGATCATGTGCGGCCTGGATCGCCTGAATGATGTTCGCCGAGTTGCCGCTGGTGGAAATTGCCAGCAGTACGTCGCCCGGTTGGCCGAGGGCGCGGATCTGCTTGGAGAAGATTTCGTTGTAGCTGTAGTCGTTGGCAATCGAGGTGATGGTCGAGGTATCGGTGGTCAGGGCGATCGCCGGCAGGCTCGGGCGTTCGCGCTCGAAGCGGTTGAGCAGTTCCGAGGAGAAATGCTGGGCATCGCCGGCCGAGCCACCGTTGCCGCAGGCGAGCATTTTGCCCTCGTTCAGCAGGGCATTGACCATGATCTGGCTGGCTTGCTCGATGTGGGGTGCAAGGACTTCCATCGCCTGTTGCTTGGTGTTGATGCTGGCCTGGAAAAGCTGGCGAATTCGGGATTGCATGTCCATCTGTGTGACCTTAAATGGGGCTGGCCGGGCGGGGATTGAAAGGCTCCCGGCACATGTCTGTGCAGCCCGCGAAGCAAAGAGCAAAAAGTTGAATGGGTAAAGGTGCGTCCGTCGGCGCGGGGTCAGCTGTCGAAGGCATTCTGCAGCCAATCGAGCGGTTGTCCCGAATGGCCACTGCCTTGCAAGGCGATTACATCGAAACGGCAGGGGTGGTTGGCCCAGCGGGGCTCCTCCATCAGGAAGTGCTGCGCGGCGAGCGTCAGTTTTTCCTGCTTGCGGGCATCGATGCTGCCGAGGGCGCCGCCAAAGCCTGCGTGCAGGCGATAGCGAACTTCGACGAATACTACTGTATCGCGGTCGAGCATGACCAGATCAAGCTCGCCGCGTTTGCAGCGCCAGTTCCGTGCCAGAAGCTCCAGGCCCTGGCCCAGCAGGTAGTCCAGGGCTTGTTGCTCGGCCGCCATTCCGGCGGCCTGGCGCGAAGGTGCGGGCATCTCAGCGTGGGGTATCCGGCAGACGCTTGACCTGGCCGCCAGCGAACTCGGCCCAAGGCAGTTGCCGCTCGATACGTTGGCTGGGGCTCATGCTCAGGCTGCCGGAGAGGCCTTCGATGCGGTTGTCTGGCAGGGTTTTGAGTTGACCCAGGCGTGGCGCCAGGCTGTAGGCATCGACGCCCATGGCGTACAGGCGGCCCAGGCTTCCAGCGGCTTGAGGCCACTGGCGTACCACCTGCTGGCGCAGGCCGTTGGTGCTGTCGAGCAGCCACGGGGTTTCGCAGAAGCGAATGCCGGTCATGTCGTTGTACTGATTGACGTCGCCGCTCGCGCTGTAGACGTTGGAGGTCGCATAGACCGGCACGTCACCGGCGTACTGGAAGTTCAGGGTCGGTTTGATCTGCTGTGCCTGTTGTGGAGTCGAGGCGAGGAAGATGAAATCGATGTCCTGGCGACGCGAAGGTTGCGCCGAGACGTTTCCGCCCACGGTGCTTTGCAGGCTCTTGGCGCGGCCTTCGCTCTGGCGCAGCTGGAACAGATCGGCGATCTGCTGGGCCAGGGCAACCGGCTGGGCGATGCGCTCGGCGGCGAGCAAGGTGCCGCCCTTGGCTTCCCAGTCCTGGCGGAAGGCGTTGAGCACGCGGTCACCCCATTCACCGCTCGGAACCAGCGCTACGGCACGACGCATGCCGTCTGCATGGGCGCGGCGGGAGACTTCGCGCGCTTCGTCCTCGGCGGCGAGGCCGAACTGGAAAAGCTGCGAGGGGTTGTTCTGGCCGGCGTCGCTGTAGTTCAGGGCCAGGGTGGTGATCGGGAGTTGCGGGTACGCTGCGAGTTGCTTGACCAGTGGTTTCTCCAGCGGGCCGACCACGAGTTGTACGCCGGCAGCCTGGGCCTGGCGGTAGAAATCGTCGAGGGAGGTCAGGCGGGAACTGTCGAAGACCTGGATCGCCGGCGGATTCTGCCCGGCTTGCTGAGCCTGGAAATGCGCGGCCATGAAGCCATCGCGCAGGGCTCGGGCGACACCGGCCAATTGGCCTTCCTGCGGCAGCAGCAGGGCGATCTTGGTCAGCGGTTGGCTGGTAAGGCTTTTCAGTTTCACCAGCGGCGAGGGCAGTTGCAGTGCTGCCGGGTGATCGGGGTGCTGGGCTTTCCAGGTGTCGATGGCGGCCTGTTGTTGCTCCAGCGTGCCGGCGCTCTTCACCGCCAGGGCGAGACTGGTCCAGCCGCCGAAGGTATCGGTGCCGGAGGCTTGCAATTGCTCGGGTGGCAGGGCTGCAACGAGATTCCAGATGGCATCGTTATTGGCTGCCGCGGCAGCGCCGCTGAGCAGTGGAGCCAGGGCCGCGCGCTCCTGGGCGGCGG
>DQAA01000305.1:5094-9410 GCA_003523465.1 Pseudomonas sp. | reverse complement strand
GGCGATGCCGTCGCCCAGCAGGGTGCGGTGCAGGCCGGGTTTCTTCAGGTAGTCGCGACCGGTCACGCTGCCCACCGCGATCACCCCGCCGATATGCTCGATGGCCGGGGCCAGGGCTACCGGAACGATGAACAGGATGGCCTGCCAGTTGAACGCTGGCGCGGTGAAGTTAGGCAGCGCCAGCCACGGTGCGGCGGCGATCNNCGCCGAAGGCGAAGGACAGGCCGAAGCCCACCAGCACGCCGGCGATGATCGGCACCAGGCGGAAGATGCCCTTGCCGAACACGGCGACGATCAGGGTGGTCAGCAGCGCTGGCATCGAGATCATCATCGCGGTGCTGTACGGCATCAGTGCGGTGCCGTCACCGCCCTTGCCCATGGCCATGTTGGCCGCGATCGGCGCCATGGCCAGGCCGATGGCGATGATCACCGGGCCGATCACCACCGGCGGCAGCAGGCGGTCGATAAAGCCGGTGCCCTTGATCTTCACCGCCAGGCCCAGGAAGGTGTAGACGAAGCCTGCGGCCATCACGCCGCCCATGGTTTCGGCGAGGCCGAACTGGCCCTTGGCGAGGATGATCGGGGTAATGAAGGCGAAGCTGGAGGCCAGGAACACCGGAACCTGACGGCCGGTGACGATCTGGAACAGGATGGTCCCCAGGCCTGCGGTGAACAGTGCCACGTTGGGGTCCAGGCCGGTGATCAACGGCATCAGCACCAGGGCGCCGAAGGCCACGAAGAGCATTTGCGCGCCGGAGACGATCTGCCGCCAGAGCGGGTCGTTGAACTCGTCCTGCATGCTCACGCGTCCTTCTGCTTGGTGCCGAAGATCTTGTCGCCGGCATCGCCCAGGCCAGGAATGATGTAGCCGTCTTCGTTCAGGCGCTGGTCGATCGAGGCGGTGAAGAGCTGCACGTCGGGGTGGGCTTTTTCCACCACGGCGATGCCTTCCGGCGCGGCGACCAGGACCATCGCGCGGATGTCCTTGCAGCCGGCCCGCTTGAGCAGGTCGATGGTGGCGACCATGGAGCCGCCGGTGGCCAGCATCGGGTCGATGATCAGGGCCAGGCGCTGGTCGATTTCCGGCGCGAGTTTTTCCAGGTAGGTATGCGCTTCGAGGGTTTCCTCGTTGCGCGCCACGCCCACGGCGCTGACCTTGGCACCCGGGATCAGGCTGAGCACGCCGTCGAGCATGCCGATACCGGCGCGCAGGATCGGCACTACGGTGATCTTCTTGCCGGCGATCTTCTCGACCTGGACTTTGCCGCACCAGCCGTCGATTTCGTAGTTTTCCAGGGGCAGGTCCTGGGTGGCCTCATAGGTCAGGAGCGCGCCGACTTCCTGGGCGAGTTCGCGAAAATTCTTGGTGCTGATATCGGCGCGGCGCATCAGGCCGAGCTTGTGACGGATCAGCGGATGGCGGATCTCACGGATGGGCATAGGGGGAGGGCTCCGGAATGCGGGCAAAAAAACCGCGCTAGATTAATCTATTCGTTCACGCGGTCCTATAGGCATACAGGACGTTAGTCCATAAATGCTTGATCTGGTGCGTGTGGATGCGTACCTTTGCCCGCTTTTCCAAATCCTGACCACCTGGAGAGCATCCATGTCCGCTGATCTCGAGCACATCCGTCAAGTCATGCGAGAAGCCGACTGCCTGCACAGCGAAGCCGAAGTCGAGGCGGCGATCGTCCGCGTCGGCGTGGAGATCAGCGAGAAGCTCGCCGAGAGCAATCCGGTGGTGTTCTGCGTGATGAACGGCGGCCTGATCTTCGCCGGCAAGCTGCTGACCCAGCTGCAATTCCCGCTGGAAGCCTCGTACCTGCACGCTACCCGCTACCGCAACCAGACCAGCGGCGGCGACCTGTTCTGGAAGGCCAAGCCTGAAGTGTCGTTCATCGACCGCGACGTGCTGATCATCGACGACATCCTCGACGAAGGTCACACCCTCAGCGCGATCCTCGACTTCTGCCGTCACGCCGGTGCGCGCAACGTCTATACCGCCGTGCTGATCGACAAGGACCACGACCGCAAGGCCAGCCCCGACCTCAAGGCCGATTTCACCGGCCTGAGCTGCGTCGATCGCTATGTCTTCGGCTATGGCATGGACTACAAGGGCTACTGGCGCAACGCCAATGGCATCTACGCCGTCAAGGGACTCTGACTCTCATGCGCCAGCCCGGTTACCTCGATCAAGCGTTGTTCGCCGATATGGCGCAAAAGGCCGCGCAAAGCCCGCGCGGTCGTCAGCATCACAACTTCCACGAGATGGACGAGCCGTGCCACCGCATGGCGGTCGGTTTGCAGCCGGAAACCTACATCCCGCCCCATCGCCATCAGTCCCTGGACAAGGCTGAAACCCTGGTGGTGCTCAAGGGCAAGCTGGGCCTGCTGATCTTCGATGACGCCGGCGCCGTGGTGGACAAGCGCGTGCTGGAGGCGGGCGGTGAGTGCGTTGGCGTCGATCTGCCGGTGGGGATCTTCCACGGCCTGGTGGTGCTGGCGCGGGACAGCCTGCTGTTCGAATGCAAGGCCGGCCCGTACCGGCCGGTGGGCGAGGGTGACATGGCGCCCTGGGCGCCGAAGGAAGGCGAGGCGGAAGTCGCTGCCTACCAGGACTGGATGCGCGCGCAGTTCGATTGATCTCCCCAAGGGCCCTGGCGCGACGCTTGCGGCCCTTTTTGCATGCTAGAGTGCCAGGCCGCCTCCAAGGAGCCTGTCATGCGTGCGATCCTCCCGCTTCTTCTGTTCATGAGTCTCCCCGTGGCTGCCGCACCGATGCACAGCCAGTTCCTGCCGCCGGATGAACTGGCCGTGCGCCAGGAGGCCCCGGAAAGCCAGCAACTGCTGCAGGTCACCAACTATTCGGTGGTGGTGGGCAACCAGCGCCAGTCCAACCAGCAGCCGCTGCCGATCACCTCGACCCTGACCATGCGCCTCAAAGGCAAGCCCCTGAGCCAGGGCGCCACGATCAGCCAGGTGCTGATCAGCTTCGACGGCGAGGGCAAGAGCCTGCGCAAGCCGGCCTACGACAGTGCCACCCGCACCCTGACCCTCAACTACGCGCCGGCGCAGTACCAGGTGATCCTCGACCTGCTGCGCAACGACACCGTCTACGTGCAATTCCTCAGTTACGCCAACGGGCATATCTGGGCCGATCTGCATACCGGAACCCTTCGCACGCGCTGAGTGGCGGGGTAAACTGCCGGCCCCGTGGAAAATGTCCTTGATGGTTCAGTTGGAGTCGGTAATGCGTAAAGACAAGAAGCAGGTGATTGGCGACGAAATCAGCGACGACTACGTCAAATCGTTCCTCATCTACGAGCCGGCCGATGGCCTGACCTCGCCATCGCACCACAAGCTGATCAAGGGCTACCGCGGCCTGCGCATCGATGACTTCGAGCGCTATGTGGGTTTCTTCGTCGAAGCGGGCTATGACCTGGACGGCAAGGACGAGCAGGGCAAGACCTTCGTTGAGGTGATCGCCGACCAGCGCAATGCGCCGGAATATGCCGAGATCATCGCCAAGGCCCGGGGCTGATCTTCAGGGCCTCATCGCTGGCAAGCCAGCTCCCACAGGGTCAGCACAGACCTTGAGACTTTTGCAGTAGCTGTGGGGCTTGTCGGCGATCAAAGCATCGCCGATCGCCAGGCATAAAAAAACGCCCAGAAGGGCGTTTTTTTATGGGAGCAGCTTAGGCGTAGCTAGGTGCCGGGCTGCTTTCGACCAGGCCCAGGGCCTCGTCGTTGTACGCGGCGACCTTGTGGTACAGGTCGGCGTCGGCGGCCAGGACTTTCTCCCGCGCGGGGAAGATTTCCTTGAGCTTTTCAGCCCAGGCGCCCTTGGCCTTGTCGGCGAAGCAGCGTTCGATCAGTTCCAGCATGATCGACACGGTCACCGAGGCACCAGGCGATGCGCCCAGCAGGGCGGCCAGCGAACCGTCCTGTGCAGCCACCAGTTCGGTACCGAACTGCAGGATGCCGCCTTTCTTCGGGTCCTTCTTGATGATCTGCACGCGCTGGCCAGCCACTTCCAGGCGCCAGTCCTCGGCTTTCGCCTCGGGGTAGAAGCGGCGCAGGGAGTCCAGGCGCTGCTCCATCGACTGCATCACTTCGCTGACCAGGTACTTGGTCAGGTCCATGTTGTCGCGTGCCACGGCCAGCATCGGGCCGATGTTGCCCATGCGCACCGACAGCGGCAGGTCGAGGAACGAACCGTGCTTGAGGAACTTGGTGGTGAAACCGGCGTATGGCCCGAACAGCAGGGACTTCTTGCCGTCGACGACGCGGGTGTCCAGGTGCGGTACCGACATCGG
>DQAA01000305.1:0-5050 GCA_003523465.1 Pseudomonas sp. | reverse complement strand
GACCGGGAAACCACCGAAGCCCTTGCTCTCCGGAATGCCCGACATCTGCAGCAGCGGCAGGGCCGCGCCACCGGCGCCGAGGAAGACGAAGCGGGCGTCGACGTCGCGGCTGCTGCCGCTGTTGACGTCCTTGACGGTGACGGTCCAGCCGCTGCCGTTACGGCGCAGGCCGGTGACCTTCTTGGAGTACTTGACCTGCGAATCCGTGCTGTTGCCCAGGTGCTTCAACAGCTTGTTGGTCAGGGCGCCGAAGTTGACGTCGGTGCCGTTCATCACGCGGGTCGCGGCGATCTTCTGATCCGCCGGGCGGCCCGGCATCATCAGCGGCATCCAGTCCTTCATCACCGATTGGTCTTCGGTGTATTCCATTTCGGCGAAGGCGTGGTGCTGCTTGAGCAGCTCGTAGCGCTTCTTGAGGAAGGCGATGCCTTTCTCACCCTCGACGTAGCTCAGGTGCGGCACGGGGTTGATGAACGCCCGCGGCGAAGTGAACGCGCCTTTCTTGCTCAGGTAGGCCCAGAACTGCCGGGAAACCTCGAACTGGGTGTTGATGTGCACCGCTTTCTTGATGTCGATGCTGCCGTCGGCAGCCTGAGGCGTGTAGTTCAGTTCACACAGCCCGGCATGGCCGGTACCCGCGTTGTTCCACGGATTGGAACTTTCCGCGGCACCCGAATCCATCAACTCGACGACTTCCAGCTTGATCGCCGGGTCGAGTTCCTTGAGCAGCACGGCCAGGGTGGCACTCATGATGCCCGCGCCTACCAGTACTACATCGACTGCTTCGTTCTGCGCCATTAACGCATCTCCAAAATCATCAGCACCTAATTGACAGCATAGGACCCCGGATTCACCGGAACCGCCCTATCCGCTACTTCACAGTTTTTCCAACGTTCACGGACACCGCCAACCGGGCTCTCTACGTTGCATATGAACGCATGTCGCGGCCGGTGCGGCAATTCGACTTATGGTCGAGGCGCCCGTCGTGCGCTGTGGACCGGCCTCAGTCACTCACTCTGGATGAGGATCGATACCAGCTGATCGGGGCTGTTCGGGACACTGATGATGCTTTTGCACATACCAGACTGTTCATGCTCGCCACACTCTCGTGAAGTTGTGAAAACCCGTTTTTTCACGCTCTTTTGGAGTCGTGAACCTCAAAAAGGAGCCGTGCAGGGCAGGCTCGGCAGGTTCAGGCAGAGCGTGGGGCCGAAAAAAAAGCGGGCACACCGGCTTCGCAAGACCTGTGTGAACGGCTCTCTGTGGGCGTATTGGGAAGGTGCCGATGCATGACATTGGCGGTACTGCGGGGCCCGATCAGGAGACGTCCTTATAATCGGGGGCAGATTATAGCGATGTCGCAGGCAGAAATGGCCTTTATTAACGACTTTTCTTACGCGTCCGTCAGGCGGCGAGGGCGCGCTGCAGCAGATTGCCACGACGACGCTGCACCAGCCGGGCGCTGGCAGGCAGCGGACGGTTGAGCCAGTGCAGGCAGGACTCGTTGACTTCGACCCAGCCGGCCCCGACGGGCGGCTGTTCGCAGCACTTCAATGCCTGGCACAGGCCATGTGCATCGAGGCGGGNNGGCGAAATGACGTTGTGGCTGGCGCTTGAGGAGCAGGGACCAGAAGCTGTTCATGGCGAAGTACCTTGTGGGAACTGGCGCAAGGATAGGCTGCAGATGATGAAGTCCGTATGACAGGGGAATCCGCGCATGAAAGAAGGGTCCTACACACCATGGATCCGATGACTGGCGCGTTGAGCGCTGGGTATACTGGCGCCCTTTGCCGCCATTCCAGGAGAGATGAGCATGTTGCAACGTTTGTTGTTCGGTTTGATCGCTGTGACCAGCCTGACTCTGGTGGGTTGCGCCCACAGTCCGCAACAACTCAGCCCGCAGCCTAAACTCACCGCCCAGCTCGCTCCCGTTGGCCATGGCCAGCCGGTGGTGGTCCGGGTGGTCGACGGGCGCGGTACCCAGACCCTCGGCACCCGTGGCGGTCTGTACCCGGAAACCAGCGCCATCACCGTGACCGGCAACGATGTCCTGCCCAAGCTGCAGGCCCAGGCCGAAGCGGCAGTCCGCCTGCTCGGCTTCACCCCGACGCCGAACGCCTACAACGCCCCGCAGCTGACCGTGACCCTGGCCGAACTCAAGTACCAGTCGCCCAAGGAAGGCATGTACGTGACCGAGGCGACCATCGGCGCGACCTTCAAGGCTGACGTGAACAACGCCAACCGCCGCTACAGCGGTCGCTACGGCGCCTCCCTGGACCAGCGCTTCGGCATGGCGCCGAACCAGGAAACCAACACCAAGCTGGTCAGCGACGTGTTGAGCGACGCCCTGACCCGTCTGTTCAAGGACCCGACCATCGGACAGGTTCTCGGCGAATAAGCCTTATCGCAGATACAAAAAAGCCCGCGTCCTGTGTTCAGGACGCGGGCTTTTTATTGAAGGCTACACGGACCCTGTGGGAGCGGGTNNCACCCGCGATTGCGTCGGTGAATCCACTACAGTAATCGCGGGTAAACCCGCTCCCACAGGGTCCGTGGCGCTCTTGCGATCTGTCAGGCTGCCTCGACGTAGAAGTCGAGCACGCTGATGCCGGTCTGGCTGTCGATTTCCGGCCAATGATCGTGGTGATGGCCGCCCAGGGCGCAATAGACCAGCCACTGGCGGTCCTGGACGTTGATGGCCAAACCGTCGATCAGCGCTTCCTGCTCCTCGCTCTGGGCAATCAGATAGAGGCGATCCTGGTTTTCGGCGTGCAGCATGACAAGCTCCGGTGCGTTGCGAGGGCGACAGGGTGGCCTGATCAGATGACGAACGTATGAAGGTGGCGCCCCGTTGGTCATTTGGTCGCAAAGCACGGGCGAAGGCGGGCGGCTTGGGTAGAATGCGCGCGTTTCGATGCAATCGTGGTCATTTCGAGGTAAAGCGATGTCGCTGCACATGCTCTGGGGGCTGTTCGCTGCCCACCCGGCCAAACTTATCAACCTGCTCGCCCTGTTGCTCACCTGCCCCGGTGGCCTGCTGCTGCACAACGCCCGTCGCCGTGCGGTGCGGGCCATGGACAGCCTGCCGGCAGGGGAAGCCGCCATCGACCTGCTGACCCAGCGGGTCAACCGGTTCTACTACGCCCTGGGCTTTGCGTTTCTGGCGATGGCACTGCTGCTGTCGTGGATCAGTACCTGGATCTGAATCCGCAAGCCACGCTCCTGCAGGAAGAGCGCGGCGTGTCTGGAGTCAGAGTGGCAGACCGGCCTTGACCCGATACTGATTCCTCACCGGCGTCGCGTACTGCAACACCAGGTACGGCCGATGCTCCTCGGGGCAAGCCTCCAGACGGCGCTGCCATTCGGCCTGGGCCTTGGCCAGTTCTTCTGCACCAAACACCTCGCTCGCCTTCGGTACCTGCAATTGCGGGTCCGCATCCGCCCACTGCGCGTACGCCAGGTAATGCACCGGGAACAACCGGTAGCCACCGAGAATCTGCTTGTCGATATGCGCCGCGAGCTGCTTGGTGTCTTCGAACAGCGCGGTCACCGGCGGGGTGAAGTTGATGTGCACCCGGCCCTTGTAGCCGGTGATGCCCAGGCCGATGCTCAGGTCATCCTCGCCCGGTGCCTTGGTGTAGGTGCCGGTGGTGGCGCGGATGTACAGCTCGCGGGCCTTGGCCTGGTCGCAGGGGTCGTATTCGTAGCTGATCGACACCGGGCTCAGGTTCAGCGACTGGATCACCTCGCCGAACGGCTCGCCCTTGCGGCTCATGTGGAACATCTTGAGGATCGCCGAATCGGTACGGTCGTCGCCGTCCTTGGCCCGGCCCTCGGCCTGGGCGATCCAGATCGAGGCGCGGTCCTCGCGGATCGAGTGGTTGATGTAGGCCGACAGCAACTGGTAAGCCGCCAGCTTCTCGCGCCGCCCGCTGATGGAGCGATGCACGATGAAGCTCTTGTTCAGGCGCATCATGTCGCTGACGAACGGCTTCTGCAGCAGGTTGTCGCCGATGGCGATGCGCGGGGTCGGCAGGCCGGCGTGGTAGACGGCGTAGTTGACGAAGGCCGGGTCCATGACGATGTCACGGTGGTTGGCCAGGAACAGATAGGCGGTGCCCGACTTGAACTGCTCGACGCCGGTGTAGGTGACGCCGTCAGTGGCCCGCTCGATGGTGTGATCGACGTAGAACTCGACCTTGTCCTGCAGGGTCGCCACGCACTTCACCCCGGCGAACTCCTTGCGCAGGCGCCGGGCGATCAGCGGCTTGAGCAGCCAGCCGAAGCTGTCGGCCATGCGCGGAAAGCGGAACCGGGTCAGGATATCGAGGAATGCCGGATCGCTGAGCAGGCGTGCCAGAACGGCAGGGACCTCAGCGTCGTCATAGGGTCGGATGGCATCGAATTCGCCCATCATGCTCTCTTGTTGTGAAACGACTAGGGTAAAGGGTGGGACTGCGCCGAAAGTCCGGGTTCCGGGGGCGCAGGGCCGGCAATTATACGCACAAGTCACCGTGGAGGCCGCGATGCTGGAAACCGAGTTCTACGATTGTCCCTATTGCGGTGAAGAAGTGGAGACCACCCTCGACCTCTCTGGCGGCGACCAGACCTACATCGAGGACTGCGCGGTATGTTGTCGTCCGATCCTGTTCATTCTGCAGGTGCATGGTGACGAATGGATGCTTGAAGTCCGGCGCGAGGACGACTGATGCGGCGAATCTACGAACCGGAAAACCTGCTGGAGGCCGAAGTCCTGCTGGGCATGCTCGGCAACGAAGGGGTCGATGCGCACCTGGTCGGCCGCGACCTGATGGGCGGTATCGGCGAGCTGCCGTTGCAGGGCCTGCTGGGCCTGGCCGTGCCCGATGACCAGGCCGAGTACGCACGGGAGCTGATCGCCGCGTACAATGCCGCCCTGCCACTTCCTGGCGATGAGCCGGAGAGTTTCCCCGGAGTCCTGATTTGCTAGGTTTTGCCTGATGTGTGGACGCTACGCTCTGTTTCGCTGGTCGCCGGCCTTCGCCGCGCTGCCCGGCTTTCCCGCTGACCA
>DQAA01000308.1 GCA_003523465.1 Pseudomonas sp. | reverse complement strand
GCTTGGCAACGGCCTTCTTGTCGCCCTTCTTGTCGGTCTTTTTCTTCTTCACGCCAGCAGCCTTGCCCGAGGCCTTGACCTTCTTCGGCCCGCCGTAGGTGCCCTTCACTTCCTTGATCACACGGCGCTCGAAGGTCTGCTTCAGGTAGCGCTCGATGCTCGACATCAGGTTCCAGTCGCCGTGGCAGATCAGCGAGACCGCCAGGCCTTCGGCGCCGGCACGACCGGTGCGGCCGATACGGTGCACGTATTCGTCACCGCTGCGTGGCATGTCGAAGTTGATCACCAGGTCCAGGCCATCGACGTCCAGGCCGCGGGCCGCCACGTCGGTCGCCACCAGCACTTTCGCGCCACCGGTCTTGAAGCGCTCGATGGCCAGTTTGCGGTCTTTCTGGTCCTTGTCGCCGTGCAGGACGAACGCCTTCATGTCCTTGGCCACCAGGTGACCGTAGATGCGGTCGGCCATGACCCGGGTGTTGGTGAAGATGATGGCTTTTTCGTAGGTTTCGTTGGCCAGCAACCATTGAGCGATCTGCTCTTTGTGCTGGTTGTGGTCAGCGGTGATGATCTGCTGGCGGGTGGTTTCGTTGAGCTGGCTGACGGCGTTGAGCATCAGGTGCTCAGGGTTCTTCAGCACTTTGTCGATCATGTCGCGCAGGCCGGAACCGCCGGTGGTGGCGGAGAACAGCATGGTCTGCTGGCGATTCGGGCACTCGCCGCACAGGCGTTCGACGTCTTCGGAGAAGCCCATGTCGAGCATGCGGTCGGCTTCGTCGAGGACCACGACCTGCACGTGTTCCAGATCCAGGTTGCCGGCGTTCAGTTGCTCCAGCATGCGCCCCGGGGTGCCGACCAGGATGTCCGGCACCTTGCGCAGCATCGCGGCCTGTTCCTTGAAGTCTTCACCGCCGGTGATCATCCCGGACTTGATGAAGGTGAACTGGGAGAAACGCTGGATCTCTTTCAAGGTCTGCTGGGCCAGCTCGCGGGTCGGCAGCAGGACCAGGGCGCGGATTTCGACGCGCTTCTGGTTCAGGTCGACCAGGCGGTTGAGCAGTGGCAGGACGAAAGCGGCGGTCTTGCCGCTACCGGTTTTCGCCGTCACCCGCAGGTCACGCCCTTGCAAGGCCAGGGGAATGGCCGCCGCCTGCACCGGCGTCGGCTCGACAAAGTTGAGTTCGGCGACGGCTTTAAGCAGGCGTTCATGCAGGGCGAATTGGGAGAACACGGATGTAACCTCGGGGATGTGCAGAAATTCAGCCACATAGGGTAACGTTTTCCGCCGCCGGAGCCGAATTTCTTTTTGCCCGCGACCACCCCGCGCGGCTCTAATGGACCGCCTGTTTTTCCCCTTCGCGAGATTTTCCATCCCTCATGGCTATACAACAGTTCTGGCAAGACGCCTTCGACCTCTGGGGCACCCTCGACCAGCATCCCTTGCTGCACGCCGGTATCGGCCTGGTCGTGCTGCTCGTCATCGCCTTGCTGATGGGGCGCGTGGCGCGCTTCGTCATCCTTCACGCGGTCAAGCTGCTCAGCCGACAGCCGGCGCTGCACTGGCTCAAGGACCTGCTGCAGAACAAGGTATTCCACCGCCTGGCGCAGATCACCCCGTCCCTGGTGGTGCAGTTCGGCCTGAAACTGGTGCCGGAGCTGAGCGTCGCCAGCCAGCACTTCCTCGGCAACGTGGCGCTGGCCTTCACCATCCTGTTCCTGCTGTTCGCCGTCGCCGCCCTGCTCGATGCCCTGCTCGACATCTACGCCCGCACCGAACACGCCCGCACCCGCTCGATCAAGGGCTATGTGCAACTGGCGAAGATGGTCCTTTATGTGTTCGGCGCGATCATCATCGTCGCCACCCTGATCGACCGCTCGCCGCTGTTGCTGCTGTCCGGCCTGGGTGCCATGTCGGCAGTGATCCTGTTGGTCTACAAGGACACCCTGCTGTCGTTCGTCGCCAGCGTGCAGCTGACCAGCAACGATATGCTGCGGGTCGGCGACTGGATCGAGATGCCCCAGGTCGGCGCCGATGGCGATGTGGTGGATATCACCCTGCACACGGTGAAGGTGCAGAACTTCGACAAGACCATCGTCTCCATCCCCACCTGGCGCCTGATGAGCGAATCCTTCCGCAACTGGCGCGGCATGCAGCAATCCGGCGGCCGGCGGATCAAGCGCAGCCTGTTCATCGATGCCGGTGGCGTGCGTTTCCTCACCGCCGACGAGCAACACCGGCTGAGCGATGTACGCCTGCTCAAGGACTACCTGGCGCAGAAACGCAACGAACTGCACACCTGGAACGAATCCCAGGGCCAGGTCGCCGAGCTCTCGGCCAACCGCCGCCGGCTGACCAATATCGGCACCTTCCGCGCCTTCGCCCTCGCCTACCTGAAAAACCACCCCGACGTGCAGCAGGGCATGACCTGCATGGTCCGGCAGATGCAGACCACCGCCGAGGGCGTGCCGCTGGAGATCTACTGCTTTACCCGGACCACGGTGTGGGCCGAGTACGAGCGGATTCAGGGGGATATTTTCGATTACCTGTTGGCCGTATTGCCGGAATTCGGCCTGGCCCTGTACCAGCAGCCCAGCGGCAGTGACCTGCGCGCCGGGCTGGATGCCCTATCGACCGGCCTGGCCGGCGAGCGCCGGGCGTTGCGTGCCGAGGCGACTGAGCCAGAGTGACGCGAGAATAATGGTCCCGCCGAAGAACAACCGTCCCAGCGGCTCGTCCTGATTCCAGATCAGCAGGTTGAGCAGCAAGCCCACCGGGACATGCAGGTTGTTCATCACCGCCAGGGTGCCGCCCGATACCAGGCAGGCACCCTTGTTCCACCAGTACAGGCCTAGCGCCGTCGGACACAGCCCGAGGAACAGCAACACGCCCCACTGCACATTGGTGGTGGGCAGGTGCTGGGCGTTGCCGAAGGCGAGGAAGGCCGGCAGCACCACGATCAACGCCCCCAGGTAGAAGTAGCCGAAACGCCGGTAGTGCGGCAGGTCGCTCGGGTAGCGGGCGACCAGGTGCTTGTACAGGACCTGGCCGGCGGCATAGGTGAAGTTGGCCAGTTGCAGCAGGAGGAAGCCGATGAAGAAGTCCGGGTTGATGCTGTCGAAACGGATCACCGCCGCACCGGCCACCGCCACCAGCGCAGCGAGCAGGGCCCAGGGATTGAAGCGGCGGTTCAGCGCGTCTTCGATCAGGGTCACGTGAAGCGGGGTGAGGATGGTGAAGAGCAGGACTTCCGGCACTGTGAGCACGCGGAAGCTGAGATAGAGGCAGACGTAGGTGATGCCGAACTGCAGGGCGCCGATCACCAGCATGGCGCGCATGAAGCGCGGCTCGACCTGGCGCCAGCGGGTCAGCGGCAGGAAGATCAGCAGCGCCAGGACCACCCGGGCCAGCACGGCGAAATAGCTGTCGACATGGCCGGCGAGGTATTCGCCGATCAGGTTGAAGGAATACGCCTGGATCAGCGCGACGATCAGTAGGTAGCCCATGGTTGCCTCTCGTGGATCAAGGCGGCGACCTTAGCGGGTTGGACGGTCGGGATGCAATTGAGATGCAACGCTTTGGTTGCCATAACGCGGACCCGCTCCCACAGGGTCCGCGTCGCCTATAAAAAAGCCCGGTCGAGCGCTAGGCATCGACCGGGCAGCACACCCAAAGGAGCAAAAAGGGGTGTCAGTCAGGGAATGTACTTTGGCCTCAGGCCACTGCGGCCAGCCTGGCCTTGGCCTGGTTTAGGCCCTTCTCGTGGAAGTCGCCGCCCATGTTCAGGCCTTCGGCATGAATGAAGGTCACATCGTGAATGCCGATGAAGGCCATGACCTGGCGCAGGTACGGTTCCTGGTGATCGCTGGCTGCGCCGGCATGAATGCCGCCGCGAGCGGTCAGGACATAGGCGCGCTTGCCGGTCAGCAGGCCCTGCGGGCCGGTGTCGGTGTACTTGAAGGTCACGCCGGCACGCAGCACGTGGTCCAGCCAGGCCTTCAGGGTGCTCGGGATGGTGAAGTTGTACATCGGCGCCGCCAGCACCAGCACATCGGCCGCCAGCACTTCATCGGTCAGTTCGTTGGAACGGGCCAGGGCCTGCAGTTCTTCGGCGCTGCGCTGCTCCTGGGGCTTCATCCAGCCGCCCAGCAGGTTGGCATCGAGGTGCGGCACCGGATTCAGCGCGAGGTCACGCAGGGTGATGCTGTCGTTGGGGTTGGCGGCCTGCCACTGCGCGACGAAATCACGGGTCAGTTGACGGGAAACCGAATCCTGCTGGCGGGCGCTGCTTTCGATGATCAGTACGCGGGACATTGAATTTTGCCTCCATCGGCAAGGTCGCTAAGTCGATGGAGACAAGATTAATGATTGACCTATCGATAAAAAAGCGTAAAAACTCGGTCAAATCTATCAGTTAATTTGCTTGTTGCGCCTTGCAGTCCACCACGATGCGCATCTTGATGATCTGCTTGTTGAACGAGGACGTGACGTCGACACTCTTCTTCGCCGGCACATCGACCCGGCGCACCCGCGGGGTTTCCGGGCCGTTGCGGAAGGTCACCCGGCACGAGGCGGCGCTGTCGCCGTAGTTGTTCAGGGTGATGGTGGTCATGTCGTTGGCGGTGTCGTAGGCGGTGGTGTCGAGCTTGATGCCCTCCTCCAGGTCCTTTTTCACCTCGATGGGATACGCGGCCAGGACGGTCAGCGGCAGCAGGGCCAGCAACGCAACAGCATATTTCTTCATTCGGCGCTCTCCTTGAGAAGAGCGCCAGCTTAGGACAACAGGAGCCGAAGATGAAAGCGCCGCGCGTAACCCTGGATCAGTGGCGAACCCTGCAGGCGGTGGTCGACCACGGCGGTTTCGCCCAGGCCGCCGAAGCCCTGCACCGCTCGCAATCCTCGGTGAGCTACACCGTGGCACGGATGCAGGACCAGCTCGGCGTGCCCCTGCTGCGCATCG
>DQAA01000604.1 GCA_003523465.1 Pseudomonas sp. | reverse complement strand
CTGGCTTGCCAGCGATGAGGCCCCTGAGAGCAACATCAGACTCAGTAGTTGTACCACTTCAATTCCAGCATCACCTCGTTCTGCGCCGACGCCAGCTGGCTGAACTCGCGCTTGGCGCTCAGGCGCAAGCCAAGGCTGTCACTCAATTCCCACTGCTGGTTCAGGCTCAGGCTGCGCCGCACCTCGCCATTGATGAAGTAATCCCCCTTGGCCTCGACACTCAGGTTGCCCAGCCCGTTACGCCACAGCACCCCGGTATTGAAGCCGGCCGCCGGGGCGATGAACTGGGCGAAATCGTTGTGATGCTCGACCCGCACCGTGCCGAGGGCAAAGCCGAGCATGTCGTCACCCAATGCCCAGGTGCCACCTGCGCCGCCATTCACATGGCTGACCAGCACCTCGTCGTCATGCTTGCCCGGTACCCGCTCCAGGCCGCCGGCAACCTGCCAGGACCACGGCTTGAGCAAGTCATTGCGCGGCGTCAGCGAGCGAATGGTCGCCAGGTCCAGGCGCTGCACCTGCCAGTCATTGCCCTCGTACTGACGCAGCTTGAGCTGGAGGATTTCGATCTGCGCCCCGAGGGGGAAGCCATAGGCGTTGTCGTTGAGGTCGTGATAGGCCATGCGCAGGCCGTACTCGGCGAACGCCCGGTCTTCGCGGGTGCCGACACCGACCTGCCAGGTCCGCGACTCATGTCCGTTTTCCGGCAAGCCAGGACGCTCGACTTCCAGTGGCGGCGGCGGGTTGCGGTTGATTGCGCGCAGCAGTTCGAAACTGCGTCTGGCTTGCTCCGGGTCGCGTTCCTGGCCGGTGGCGCGATAGCGTTCAAGGCGGTAGGCGGCATCCTGCACCAGCGCCTGGCGGGGCTTGGGCAGGGCGGTGAATTCCGGGCTTTGCAAGGTCGCGGTGTCGGCGGCCAGCACCAGCACCTGTTGCTGCTCGGCCTTGTCCAGCAGTTCGGCGCGGGCCAGCAGTTCACGCTCCCGTGATGGACGGTAATCCACCCGTTCCACCAGCCCGGCGTGCTTCACCGCCTTGACCGTGTCGGTGGGAATGGCGGTCAGCGGAAACTGCGAGGTCAGGTCCAGGCTCGGCCGGGCAACCTGCAGCAGTTCCAGCAAACGGTACGAGCAGTTTTCATCGAAGAAGAAGTAGTCGAAGCGGATCTGCTTGAGCTCCCAGATATGCTCGACCATCCGCCCGGTTTCCTCGGGCGTGAGGTTCAGCCGGTATTCCCACAGGTCGCGGTTTTCCAGGCTGCGGTATTCGGAGAGCTTTTCCTGGTAGGGGACGAAGGCGAACAGGCCGGGATAGCCGCCCATCAGGCCCTTCCAGGCATAGAGGATGCTGTTGTCGTTGCCTTCGATATAGGCGCCGAAGTTGACCGCGTAGCTGAGCAGGGCGGTCTGGTTGCTCTGCACGTCGGCCTGGTCGATGCGCAGCAGAGTGTGGCCGAACATCGACGACGGGCTGTTCAGGTAGGCGGCGGGGAAGATCAGCACCGCGCTGTGGGGCGAGACGTCCTTGAACCAGCGGGCGTATTCGGCGCAGTCGGGCTGCGGCAGGTCGGTCAGGTTCAATTGCTCGCGCAGCCAGCGGGTCCGCGAGGGGTAGACGCACTGGGCATGCTGGTCGCCCAGGCTGGCGGGCGCGTAGAGGGCCTTCACCGTGGCGGCGAGTTCGCGGTCCGGGTGGTGTGCGCCATCTTCGGCAAGGAAGAAGCGCTGGTCGTCGACATAGCTGCGCCAACCGCCCAGCTTGCCCGTCTCGTAGTGACCCAGGGCGATCCAGTAGGGATCGGCGGCCAGGGCCTGCAGGCGCGATTCGTCCATGAGAGGTGCGGCGTGCAACGGGGCACAGGCACAGAGCGCCAGGTAGGCGAGGCGTTTGAGCATGTCGGGCGACTACTTCTCGAATGAAGCCGATGGGTTTCGTTGCAGCAACCCGCCCCGTTTCCAGGGCGGGAGGACATCAGGTCAGGCTCAGGCCGGGGTTGCGTACTTGGCCAGGCGAGCGTCCGATTTGAGGACGGCGAGGGTGTTGGTGTGAACGTCTTCGGCGGTGCTGTCCGCGGTCTTGAAGATGTCCTGGAAGTGCTGGTGGGTGACGGCCGCGAAGTGGGCGCGGTCTTCCGGCGCTACACCGAGTACCACGGCGTAGGTGGTCAGGGCTTCGCCCTGGCCCTTGGCCATGTCTTCGGAGAGTTCGTTCATCATGCCGTTCATGGCAATCCACGACTTGCCGCCGTAGGTCAGTGCCGCATTGGTCGAGCAGCCGTTGGTGCCCGAGGTCATGCCGAAGGTGGCGTTGCCCGAGGTGCCGTTGGTGGTGGAAGCGAGGAAGTGGGCAGGCGTGCCGCGTTGCCCTTCGAACAGCATGTTGCCCCAACCGCAGTCCGGGCCGCCGGGCGCCTGGGCCATGGCGTTGATCGAAACCGCGGTGAACAGAGTACCCAGAAGAATCCGTTTCATAGCCTTATTCTCTTTTTTGATTTGCAAACCAAGGGTCAGGGTTTTCAGGCAGGCCGCGCACGGGCTGCCGGATCAGGTCCGGTTATCTACCGGGCCGCGCAGTGTAGAGCGTAGGCTCGATTCAACGGTTCCGTGATTAATTGCGAAATATTGCTTTCACATAGGCGATCCATCACGTTTTTCCACCCTGTAGGCATTTGCGCAGAGAGCCTTGCAACGCGGGCGCAGGCGGCGCCAGAATGCCGTCATCTGCCCCGCCGAAGTAAGGAAGCCCGATGCCCGATTCTGTCGCTGCGAGCCTGCGTCTTGCGCCCGAAGCCCTGACCCGGCCGTTTTCCGCTGAACAGTTCGCTTTTTCCACAACCAATGATCTGGAGCCATTTCGCGGTGTGCTGGGCCAGGAACGTGCGGTCGAAGCCTTGCAGTTCGGCGTCGCCATGCCCCGTCCTGGGTACAACGTCTTCGTCATGGGCGAGCCGGGGACCGGCCGCTTCTCGTTCGTCAAACGTTACCTGAAGGCCGAAGGCAAGCGCCTCAGCACGCCCTCCGACTGGGTCTACGTCAACAACTTCGACGAGCCGCGCGAGCCCCGTGCGCTGGAGCTGCCGCCAGGCAGCGCGAGTACCTTCATCGCCGATATCGGCGCCCTGATCGACAACCTCGTGGTCACCTTCCCGGCGGTCTTCGAGCATCCGTCCTACCAGCAGAAAAAGAGCGCCATCGACCGCGCGTTCAACCAGCGCTACGACCGCGCCCTCGATGTGATCGAGCGCGCTTCGCTGGAGAAGGACGTGGCCCTGTACCGCGACAGCAGCAACGTCGCCTTCACCCCGATGTTCGACGGCAAGGCGCTGGACGAAGCTGAATTCGCCCAGTTGCCGGAAGCCGAGCGCGAGCGCTTCCACGAGGACATCGCCATCCTCGAGGAGCGCCTCAACGAGGAACTGGCCAGCCTGCCGCAGTGGAAACGCGAGTCGAACAACCAGCTGCGCCAGCTCAACGAAGAAACCATCACCCTGGCCCTGCAACCGCTGCTCGGCCCGCTGTCCGAGAAATATTCCGAAAACGCCGAGGTCTGCGCCTACCTGCAGGCCGTGCAGGTGCACCTGCTGCGTACCGTGGTCGAGCAACTGGTGGATGACAGCAAGGTCGACGCCGTGGCGCGCAAGATGCTCGAAGAGCAGCTCTCGCCGAGCCTGGTGGTCGGGCATTGCGCCAACGGCGGTGCGCCGGTGGTGTTCGAGCCGCACCCGACCTACGACAACCTGTTCGGCCGGATCGAATACAGCACCGACCAGGGCGCGCTGTACACCAACTACCGGCAACTGCGCCCGGGCGCGCTGCATCGCGCCAACGGCGGTTTCCTGATTCTCGAAGCGGAGAAGATGCTCGGCGAGCCGTTCGTCTGGGATGCGCTCAAGCGCGCCCTGCAGTCGCGCAAGCTGAAGATGGAATCGCCGCTGGGCGAAATGGGCCGTATCGCCACCGTGACCCTGACCCCGCAAGTGATTCCGTTGCAGGTCAAGGTCGTCATTATCGGTTCGCGTCAGCTCTATTACGCGCTGCAGGACCACGATCCGGACTTCCAGGAGATGTTCCGCGTGCTGGTGGATTTCGATGAGGAAATCCCGATGCACGACGAGAGCCTGGAGCAGTTCGCCCAATTGCTGAAAACCCGCACCAGCGAGGAAGGCATGGCCCCGCTGACCGCCGACGCGGTAGCACGCCTGGCGACCTACAGCGCGCGCCTGGCGGAAAATCAGAAGCGCCTGTCGGCGCGGATCGGCGATCTGTTCCAGCTGGTCAGCGAGGCGGATTTCATCCGTCACCTGGCCAACGACGAAATGACCGATGTCGGCCATATCGAACGGGCCCTCAAGGCCAAGGCCACCCGCACCGGACGGGTCTCGGCGCGGATCCTCGACGACATGCTCGCCGGGATCATCCTCATCGACACCGAAGGCGCAGCGGTCGGCAAGTGCAACGGTCTGACCGTGCTGGAAGTCGGTGATTCCGCCTTCGGCGTGCCGGCGCGGATTTCCGCCACGGTGTACCCGGGTGGCAGCGGCATCGTCGACATCGAGCGTGAGGTCAATCTCGGCCAGCCGATCCACTCCAAGGGCGTGATGATCCTCACCGGCTACCTCGGCAGCCGTTACGCCCAGGAATTCCCCCTGGCGATTTCCGCGAGCATCGCCCTGGAGCAGTCCTACGGCTATGTCGACGGCGACAGCGCTTCCCTGGGCGAGGCCTGCACGCTGATCTCGGCATTGTCGAAAACGCCGCTCAAGCAGTGCTTCGCCATCACCGGCTCGATCAACCAGTTCGGTGAAGTGCAGGCGGTGGGTGGGGTCAACGAGAAGATCGAAGGCTTCTTCCGCCTCTGCGAGGCCCGCGGGCTGACCGGGGAGCAGGGGGCGATCATCCCGAAAGCCAACGTTTCCACTCTGATGCTCGACGAGCGGGTGCTGCAGGCGGTGAGGGCAGGGCAGTTCCATGTCTATGCCGTCAGCCAGGCCGACGAGGCGCTCAGCCTGCTGGTGGG
>DQAA01000286.1 GCA_003523465.1 Pseudomonas sp. | reverse complement strand
TTTTAGTCTTTCCGGACGATGTTTCCCCCACCCAAATCCCAACAATGGGTTTCACCCGAAAGCCTTTACCAGCAGGAGGCAATACATGAAAACAACAAGAACCGCCGTCATGCTCGCGGTCGCGTTGAGCGCCAGTAATCTGGCCAGCGCCGCCGTATCCCCGGAAGAAGCCGCCCGCCTGGGCAAGGACCTGAACTGCGTCGGCGGCGAGATGGCCGGCAATGCCGAGGGCACCATCCCGCCCTACACCGGCAAGTACCTGGGCGAGGTTCCCGGCTGGAACCATGTGAAATTCTCCGGCGACCAGCCAGTGGACCCCTACGCCGACGAGAAGCCGGTCCTGGTCATCACCGCAGCCAACATGAGCCAGTACGAGTCGCACCTGACCGAAGGCCAGAAGGCACTGCTGAAGAAGTACCCCACCAGCTACAAGATGAACATCTACCCCGGCCACCGCGATTTCCGCTACCCGGACTACGTCTGCAAGCGGGCCATGGACAACGCCCTCAACGCCAAGCTGGTCAACGACGGCCTGGGCATCGAGGGCCTTGGCCAGGTGCCGTTCCCGATCCCGAAAAACGGCATGGAAGTGCTGTGGAACCATCAGTTGCCGGCCCGGGCCTGGACCGAAGAGAAAATCTCCGACCTGGCCTCGGTCCTGCCCAACGGCAGCATCGGCTGGGGCCGCGCCCATGCGCGCAACCTGTCCCAGGCCAACTCGCCGACCGTGGAGCCCAAGACCGCCGACGGCGTCCAGGCCATGAGCTACAACACCACCCTGAAGCCGGCCCGGGACAACGGCGTGATCAGCATCGCCCACGAGCCGTACAACTTCGTCACCTCGTCGCGCCAGGCCTGGGCCTACAGCCCGTCGACCCGCCGCGTGCGGCAGATGCCGGGCTACGGCTACGACCAGCCGATGATCGGCACCAACGGCACCATGACCGTCGACGAAGATCGCCTGTTCAACGGCGCGCCCGAGCGCTACACCTGGAAGCTGCTGGGCAAGCGCGAGATCTACAGCCCGGCCAACGCCTTCAAGGCCAACTCGGCGGCGTTCAAGTACAGCGACATCCTCACCCCCAACCATCCCAACCCGGATGCCATGCGCTATGAACTGCGCCGGGTCTGGGTGGTGGAGGCGGACCTCAAGGAAGGCTTCCGCCACGTCTATGGCAAGCGCGTACTGTTCATCGACGAAGACACCTGGAACGCCGTGATGGCGGACAACTACGATGCCCGCGGGCAGCTGTGGAAGCACGCGATGATCAACTACTACTACCACCCCGACATGAGCGGCTGGCAGGCCGGCTCGCAGTTCTTCATGGACCTCAACTCCGGGCAGTACACCGGCTACGGCATGACCAACGAAGCGAAGAAAGGGCCGATCCTCAACGAAGGCAAGTACACCCCCGATATGTACACCGCTGATGCGGCGAGGGCGGTGGGGCGCTGATCGCGACTGGCGCACCCTGGCACTTCAACCCATGACCCCGGCGACTGCGCCGGGGTTTTTCGTTGGGCGCTCTACACCGGGGAGCATGAATACATTGCTTGTTAAAAAAATCATCTGTACCGTCCGCGCCCAGTCCATGCAGCATTGCGCCCCTTTCGCGAGGGAGCGACGGCGCACAGGAACTCCGCGCCATTGACACCCGCGCGATGTCTCTCTCGTGAAGAGAGGTAAAAAGGACCCTTTACAAGGACTCACATGAGCTGGATCAAGCGCATGCTCGGCTTGCAGGCACCCTTGCCCGCAGCCACCCGCACGTTCCCCGTGCGCTCCGCCGAAGCACCCCTCGGGCTGGCCCCGCAACGCAGGCTTTGCCTGGACAAGCATCTTTCCCGGCTACTCGCCCACACCTCGACCCTGAGCCTGCCCGCTGACGAGCAGATCTGGGCCCAGGGCAGCATCGACCTTGGCCAGGGCATGCATCTGGAGCGTTTCTACCTGGATGACGAAGACTACTTCCTCCAGGTGGTGATGCACGGCAGCGGCGCCGCCGACGTCGAGGACATCATCCTGTTCGGTTACCACCAGGTCACCCCGATCAGCAGCCGTGACGAACTGCTGCGCCTGACCGGCCCGCAATCGCCGATCGGCCTGCCGCTGTTCGAACTCGAAGGCGTGCAGTACCAGCGCCAGTGGGGTGACGAAGCGGGGCAGACCGAACTGGTAGCCCTGCAGGAACAGGTGCGCAACCCCGAGGCCAGCTACCGGGTGAGCCACCACAGCATGCTCTACGCCCGCGACCTCGACCTGCCGGACCGCCGTGAATTCCTGCTGTTCTCCGCCGAGGAAGACGAGCAGGGCAATGTCACCCTGTCCACCGCCATCGGCGTCACCCTGCAACCCACCGATATCACTGTTATCTGATCAGGAAGCCCCATGCTCGAAGCACTCCGTCTGTCGCTCGACGCGACTGCCGTCTCCGGATTCGTCGTCTATATCCTCGTCGCCGTGGCGTTGTTCGCCCTGTTCCAGTTCCTCTACACCCGGATCACTCCGCACAAGGAGTTCGATCTGATTCGCCAGAACAACCCGGCGGCGGCCATCGCCCTCGGTGGTTCGCTGATCGGCTTCGCCCTGCCGGCCAGCAACATCATCGCCTACAGCGTCAGCGTGGTGGACGTGGTGGTCTGGGTACTGATCGCCGCCGTGGTGCAACTGCTGGCCTTCGCCGTGACTGCGCTGGTGCTCAAGGGTCTGTCGAAGCGCATCGTCGCCGGCGAGCTGGCGGCGGCCATCTATGCCGCCGCCGTGGCCATCAGCGTCGGCCTGCTCAACTCGGCCTGCATGACCCCGTCGGCCTGAGGCAAGGAGAAGCCCATGAGACCTCGTAGTTCCCGACTCCTGCTGGTTGGCGCTTTGCCCCTGGCCATCGCCGGTTGCAGCGATTCCGAGCAGAACGTCACCTATACGGTGAAAGACAACTTCAAGAACGTGCAGGCCTGCGTCGACGCCCAGTTCCCCGTGGACGTGTGTTCCGATGCCTATGTCCAGGCGATGCTCGATCACCGCCGCATCGCCCCGACCTACGACGACCGCGCCGCCTGCGATGCGGATTTCGTCGAGGGCTATTGCCAGTCCACCTCGGATGGCAAGTTCATGCCGCAGATGAGCGGTTTCGAGTTGGCCATGTCCGGTGAGCTGCCCAAGTCCCAGGTCGAACAGGCACAGCAGCAGGCCCAGCAACAGGCCGCGCAATCCGGCGGTACCGGCAGCACCATCGCCGCAGCGGCCACCGGCGCACTGGCCGGCATGCTGATCGGCAAGGCCATGAGCAACCGCAGCG
>DQAA01000005.1:703-4035 GCA_003523465.1 Pseudomonas sp. | reverse complement strand
GCTCCCGCTGCTCAAGGATCCGTCCTCGGTCATCCTCTGCGGCTCGGTCAGCGCCCGTATCGGCCTGGCCCAGAGCAGCGCCTATGCAGCGAGCAAGGCGGGTTTGCTGTCCCTGGCCCGCACCCTCTCCGGCGAACTGATCGGCCGCGGCATCCGGGTCAACGGCCTGAGCCCCGGCCCTACCGATACCGCCGCCCTGGGCAAGCTCGGCCTGCCTCCCGAAGAGGAACAGGCCCTGCGCGAAACCATTCGCCAGCTGGTACCGCTGGGGCGCCTNNGCCATATTCCTGGCCTCGGACGAGTCGAGCTTCGTGGTCGGCACCGAGCTGCTGGTGGACGGCGGCGTGGGCAATATCTGAACCCCGAAAAGCCCGAAGGCCGCATCAGCGGCCTTCGGTATTTGCATTACTCCTCCCCTTCCGGGTTGATATCCGGGTCGGCATTGCCGCTCTTCTGCCCCAGCGGGTCGATGTTCTGCGGGTTGCCCGGGTCCTGGCGCTGGTCGATGCCCGGCGCGGGGGCCAGTTGCAGGACTTCGCTGGTGTAGGCCCATTCACGCTCGACGGCGGCCGGGTCGTCATTGAGGTGGGTGCCGTAGCTGGGAATGATCTGCTTGATCCTTTCCTGCCAGGCCGAGGATTGCAGCCGGTCCTTGAACACCTTCTGCATCAGGTCGAGCATGATCGGCGGAGCAGTCGAGGCGCCTGGCGAAGCGCCGAGCAGGCCGGCGATGCTGCCGTCCTTGGAGAACACCACTTCGGTGCCGAGCTTGAGCACGCCACCCTGGTTTTCATCCTTTTTGATGATCTGCACCCGCTGCCCGGCCTGCCACAGGCGCCAGTCTTCCTTCTTCGCATGGGGGAAGTAGGTCTGCAGGGCGGCGAAACGGTCGTCGTCGTTCTGCATCAGCTGGCCGATCAGGTACTTGACCAGGTCGAACTCGCGCAGCCCGACCCGCACCATCGGCCAGGTGTTGTGCAGCGACATGCTGGCGAACAGGTCAAGCAGCGAGCCTTCCTTGAGGAACTTGGTGGAGAAGGTGGCGAACGGGCCGAAGAGAATCACCCGCTTGCCGTCCAGCACCCGGGTATCCAGGTGCGGTACCGACATCGGCGGCGCGCCGGTCGAAGCGATGCCGTAGGCCTTGGCCATGTGCTGGAGGGCGATGTCCTGCTTGTCGGTGACCAGGAACGAGCCACCCACCGGGAAGCCCGCATAGTCCTTGGCCTCGGCGATGCCGGACTTCTGCAGCAGCGGCAACGCCGCGCCACCGGCGCCGATGAACAGGAACTTGGCGTCGGTGCTGGTCTTGCTGCCGTCCTTGAGGTTCTTGTACTCAACCCGCCAGGAGCCGTCGGCATTGCGGGTGATGTCCTGGACTTCGCTGGACAATTTGAGGCTGAAATTCTGCTGTTTCTGCAGGTAGCCCACGTACTGCCGGGTGATCTCGCCAAAGTTGACGTCGGTGCCGATCGGGGTCCAGGTCACCGCCAGCTTCTGCTGCGGGTCGCGGCCTTCCATCATCAGCGGCACCCACTTGCGGATCTGCTCGTGGTCTTCGGAGTACTGCATCGGGCGGAACAGCGGGCTCTTCTGCAGGGCTTCGTAGCGCCGCTTGAGGAAGGAAATGTTGTCATCGCCCCAGACGAAACTCATGTGCGGCGTGGTGTTGATGAATGAGCGCGGGTTGTTCAGCACGCCGTTCTTGACCTGCCAGGCGAGGAACTGCCGGGTGATCTGGAACGACTCGTTGATCTCCACCGCCTTGGTGATGTCGATCTTGCCGTCCTTCTCCGGTGTGTAGTTCAGCTCGGCCAGGGCCGAGTGGCCGGTACCGGCGTTGTTCCAGCCGTTGGAGCTTTCCTCGGCGACCTTGTCCAGGCGTTCGACCATCTCCATCGACCAGCCCGGTTCCAGCTCGTTGAGCCAGATGGCCAGGGTCGAGCTCATGATCCCGCCGCCCACCAGCAGCACATCGACCTTCTTCGGCTCGGCGGCCTGGACGCTGGTGAAGCTGCATGCCAGCGTGAAGCCGACCAGCGCGCCTCTCCATTTGATCCCGTTATTCATCTTCTCTCCCACGAGGCGAGCCCCGATTGGTTTGGCGTGAGTTCCCTGCCCTATGGACCGACTGCCCGCCCTTGTGCACGCAAGGCGCGAGGTTCGATGGCGGACGCATGACTTCGAGGGCCGCCAGCGACGAACAGTTCAAAGGTTAGCTGAGGCGGGGATGAACGCGGCAAATGCACCCGGTTTAAAACAAACCCATCTGCCGATCGATCAATCCGGAGAAATCATCCCCGACGAACGGCAGGATCGCATCCGCCACCGGCTCCAGTTGCCGGCTCAGGTAATGCTCGTAGTCGATGGGACTGCGCCGGTTTTCCAGGGGTTCCGGGCCGCTGGTGGTGATCACGTAGCTGATCCAGCCACCGCGCTGGTACTGCCGGGGCCGGCCCTGGCTGTCGTTGTACTCGTCGGCCAGCCGCGCGGCGCGGACATGGGGCGGGACGTTGCGCTGGTAGTCGTCCAGTGGGCGGCGCAGGCGCTTGCGGTAGATCAGCAGGTCGTCCAGCTCACCGGCCAGGGTGCGCTGCACGTAATCCTGGACGAACTCCCGGTACGGCTGGCGCTGGAAGATCCGCTGGTACAGCGCCTGCTGGAACTCCCGGGCCAGCGGCGACCAGTCGGTGCGCACGGTTTCCAGGCCCTTGTAGACCATGTCCTCGCTGCCATCGGCACGCCGGACCAGGCCGGCATAGCGCTTCTTGCTGCCCTCCTCGGCGCCGCGGATGGTCGGCATCAGGAAGCGCGTGTAATGGGTTTCGTATTGCAGTTCGAGGGCGCTTTCCAGACCGTATGCCTCGCGCAGATGCTCGCGCCACCACTGGTTGACCGCCGCGACCAGCTCCTTGCCAATACGGTCGGCATCCTCGGGGGCATGGGCGCTCTTGAGCCAGACGAACGTGGAGTCGGTATCGCCATAGATCACCGCGTAGCCGCGCTCTTCGATCAGTTGCCGGGTGTGCTGCATGATCTCGTGCCCGCGCAGGGTGATGGACGAGGCCAGGCGCGGGTCGAAGAAGCGGCAGCCGCTGGAGCCGAGTACGCCGTAGAAGGCGTTCATGATGATCTTCAGCGCCTGGGACAACGCCGCATTGCCGTCACGCTTGGCCGCTTCGCGGCTCTGCCAGATCTTTTCGACGATTGCCGGCAGGCAATGCCGGGTCCGCGAGAAGCGCGCCTGGCGGAAACCCGGCACCGAGTGCTCGTCGTCCGGCTCGCGCAGGCCCTCGATCAGCCCTACCGGGTCGATCAGGAAGGAACGGATG
>DQAA01000005.1:0-687 GCA_003523465.1 Pseudomonas sp. | reverse complement strand
GAATCCATGACGAAACCGCCGGGGCTGGCCTCGCCCTCGCGGCCGCCGAGATTCGGCGCGACGAAGCCAAGGCGGTGCATCAGCGGGATGTACAAATGACAGAACGCCGCCACCGACCCGCCGCTGCGATCCGCCGGCAGGCCGGTGACCGTAGCCCGTTCGAGCAAAAAGTCCATCAGCCGGGTCTTGGCGAAGACCCGGGTNNGCCAGGGCCGGTCGGTCTTCGGCGAACATGCGGTTGATCTCATCCATGCGCTGGTACGGCGTGTCGATCGCCTTGCCCTCGCCGAGCAGGGTCTGGGCCACGTATTCCAGGCTGAACGAGGGGAAGCTCCAGGTCGCCGAACGCAGCGCCTCGATGCCGTCGATGATCAAGCGGCCGGCGGCAGCGGCGAAGAAATGCGTACGGCTGCCGTGCTCNNCCATGGGCTGGCCGTCACGGCCGAGCAGCAGCGGCACGTCGAGGCGCTTGCTGTGTTCATGCAGGACGCGCAGGTCGAACTGCACCAGGTTCCAGCCGATGATCGCGTCCGGGTCATGCCGGGCCAGCCAGGCGTTGAGGCTGTGCAGCAGGTCGGCGCGGGTCGGGCACCAGGTCAGGTCGAAATCCACGGCACTGGCATCGCCATTGGCCGGGCCGAGCATGTACACCTGGCGCTGGCCGCAGCCTTCTAGGCCGATGGAATA
>DQAA01000383.1 GCA_003523465.1 Pseudomonas sp. | reverse complement strand
GAGCAGTGGCTCAACGGGCAACGCATCGAGACCGCCAGCCGCCTCGCCGACATCGAGAACGTCAAGGCCATCAACCATGTGCTGGGGCTGATCTTCGGGGTCATCGCCGGCGCCGCGCTGATCGGCTGCATCGCCTCGCTGGTGGGGGCCTTCCTCGCCAATATCGACCGCAAGCGCCGCCACCTCGCGGTGTTGCGCCTGCTCGGTTTCACCAGCCCGGCGGTGGCCGCCTACGTGGTCCTGCAGGCCCTGGTGCTGAGCCTGACCGGCTACCTCGGCGGCCTCGCCTGCTACTACTTCGGCAGCCTGCTGTTCGACCGCTTGCTCGGCAGCAGCGCGGCCACCGGCACCTTCATTTGTCACATCACTGTCTGGCATGGCCTGGTGGCCCTGCTTCTGGCGTTCCTCGTCGCCGGCCTGGTCGCCCTGATCGGCGCCGTGCGGGCGATCCGGATACAACCTGCGGAGAGTCTGCGTGAACTCTAAAACCTGCGCTCGCCTGGCCCTGGCGCCATTGGCCCTCGGTTTCCTGCTCGATGCGACGGCAGCGACCTGGGACGAGAAATTCTATAACCCGATGGCCGACGCCGACGACGTGGTGCTGCCCATGCCCTGCGACGGCGCGATGGTGTTCCGCAAGGTGCTGATCCCGGTGGCCGGTCCGCTGGACGACTACCCGATCAACATCGGCCAGGACAGTGCCGAATACGGCTACGTCGAGCAGACCCGGCCGACCTTCATCGCCGGCAGCTTCACCAGCGGCAAGAGCGAGAAATCCCGCTACTTCCTGATGGCCAAGTACGAGATGAGCCAGCTGCAGTACCGCGCCCTGATGGACGAGACCTGCCCGACGCCCTCGAACAAGCAGCGCCTGCCGATCGTCTCGGTGAGCTGGCTGGACGCCCTGCAGGCCTCCGACAAGTACAACCGCTGGCTGCGCGCCAATGCCGCCGACAAGCTGCCCAAGGAAGACGGCGCGCTGGGCTTCCTGCGCTTGCCGACCGAGGTGGAATGGGAATTCGCCGCCCGTGGCGGCCTGCAGGTCAACACCGCCGAGTTTCGCGATAACCGCTACCCGATGCCCGACGGCCTGAACGCCTACGAGTGGTTCGCCGGCTCGCAATCGGCCAACGGCCAGTTGCAACTGGGCGGCCTGCTCAAGCCCAACCCGCTGGGCCTGCACGACATGCTCGGCAACGCCAGCGAGATGATGTTCGAGCCCTTCCGCCTGAACAAGCTCGACCGCCAGCACGGCCAGGCCGGCGGCTTCGTCGTGCGTGGCGGCAGCTACCTGACCGCCGAGGGCGAGGTGCGTACCGCCCTGCGCCAGGAAGAGCCGTACTACGACGCCACCGGCGCGGTCAGCAAGAAGACCAACGGCATGCGCCTGGTCCTTGTCTCGCCGACCCTGACCTCGCGGGAGCGGGTGAAGACCATCGAGAAGAGCTGGAGCACCCTGGGCGCCGATCAACCGGTCGCCGAGACCAAGGACAAAGGCACGGTCAAGGCCCTCGAAGACCTGGCCTCCAGTGTCGACGACGCCGCCCTCAAAGGTCAGCTGAAGACGGTCGAGAACCAGCTGCGCGCCAGCAACCAGCAACAGCAGGAAGCCCGCGACCAGGCGATCCGCGCCAGCCTCAACCTGGGTGCTTTCCTCTGCACCAAGATGCTCGACGACGGCCAGTACCTCGACTTCCTGCAGAAGAACTACAGCGCCAACTGCAAAGCCGGCGAAGAAGACCCGACCTGCGGCATGCGCAAGACCAAGCTCGACGAGCAGAGCGACCGCCTGCACAAGCTCAGCCGCTACTACGCCAGTTCCCTGGTGGATTCCGGCTCGCTGTACGGCCAGAGCCTGATCGCCGCCCAGGTGCCGGTGCTCGAAGGTGTGCTGACCGCCAACAAGAACCTCAAGGAACTGACGCCGTACCTGCGGACCCACTGGACCAACCAGCAGGCGTTCCTCAAGACCCAGAAAATCGACACCGACGCCTGGCTGNNGCTGAAAAACTGCAAGGCCGTGACCCACTGACCCCAGCCCCCAAGGAAGAACAATCGTGAACTCCACCAAAACCGCCCGCTTCAGTTCGTGGATCAGCCTGATGCTGGTCGCCACCCTGGCCGTCACCGGTTGCGCCAGCACCGGTAGCTCGATGACCGACGGCACCGCCGACCCGCGCCTGACCAGCGGCAACGACGCCAAGTTCTTCAGCACCTCCGGCTACCAGGCCTGCGCCGTGGCCGCCAGTGCCGGCGTGCTGGCCTGCGTGCTGTCCAACTCGGGCGACAAGGCCACCTGCGCCATCGTTGCCGGTGTTGCTGCCTGTGGCGTGGCAATGGGCGCCAACTACTACCTCGACCAGCGTCGCAGCCAGTACTCGAACACCACCGAGCGCCTGAACGCCATGTCCGGCGAAGTGCAGAAGGAAACCGCCAAGGTCGCCGAGCGCACCACCACCCTGCAGCGCGTGATCGCCGACGACAAGCAGCAGATCGCCGCGATCCAGAAGAACATCAAGGCCAAGACCGTGGACAAGGCCAAGGCCGAGAAGGACCTGGCCAACATCGACCAGAACCTGGTGCTGATGCGTCGCGACCTGAACAACATGAAGACCAACGTCACCGAGTTCGAGAAGGTCGCCCAGGCTGAACGCGCCTCCGGCACCAGCCAGGCCGAAGTGAAGAAGGTCGAGGCGGAAATCGCCAAGATGAACACCAAGGTCGTGGCCCTGCAGCAGGAAGTCGACGGTCTCTACAGCCAGCGTTCGGCCATTACCCTGGGTTGAGGAACGGACCATGTCGCTTCGTCTTCTGTGCGGCGTCGTGGTCCTGGCCAGCCTCACCGGCTGCGCCACCACGGCCTCGCAGTGCAACGCCTCCAACAGCGACACCAGCCTGATCGGCAAGCTCAACTGCGACTACGGCGGCGGCTATGCCGAAGGCGTGCGCAACAGCGAGCAGGAACTGGTATCGGCGCGGGAGCAGAACCGCCAGTTCAACCAGGTCTACGCCGAGCTGTCCGCCATGCAGGCCAGCACCCGCCAGGACCTGGCCACCCAGCAACGCCAGCAGGCTGACCTGGAGAAGTCCCTGAATGGCCTGCTCGGCACCCTCAAGGCCCGCCACGGCAGCAAGCAGGACGTGCAGAAGCAGATCGCCGGCCTGGAAAAACAGCTCCAGAGCGCCAAGGCCGCCCCGGCGAAGAACGCCAGTGCAGCCGACCTGGAAGCGCGCAAGCAGCAGCTCCAGGCCTTGCAGCAACAGGTCAGCCGTTTGCAACTGAGCCTGGGTTACGAGTAAGCCTCCCCCGGCAGCTTCGGCTGCCGCCTTATTTTTCAGGACACCGACATGCAGCGGGTTATCCGCGATACCAGTCCCTCGCAGGACGACCCAGCACTGCTGGAACAGGGCGCGGCGCTGATCGCCAAGCATTTCCCGCCCAGCGTGGCCCATCTGTTCGCCACGCCGCGCGGCGGCCAGGACGGTGTGCACGAGTGGTGGACCGAGCTGCAAGGGCAGCCACAGCGCTTCCAGGACCTNNTCTACGAACAGCGCCAGGGTGCCTTGCACCAACTGGTCGGTGAATTGCGCGGGCGTGGCCTGGAGCAGGACGCCGCGACGGTGCAACGGATGATCGGCCCGGCGAAGCCGGAGCACCTGTTCAGCATCAATGGCCAGCCGCTGATCATCCGCTGGAG
>DQAA01000384.1 GCA_003523465.1 Pseudomonas sp. | reverse complement strand
CGACGATTACGGCCCTGGCCACCCTTGCCCTGGTACGGGCTGACGTAGTCGGCGCGGTTACCGAAGTTATCCACGTCGTCATCCAGGAACTCTTCCGGGTCACGCGCTTGAGCAGGAGCGGCAGCGCCTTGCGGGGCGTTCTGCTGCTGACGCGGCNNTGCGCTGTTCCTGACGACCGCCGGCAGCTTTCTCCGCAGGCTTGTCGCCGGCGGGCTTGGCGTCCTTGTTGCTCTCTTTGCCCTTGTCCTTGCCCTTGTCCTTGCGGCCACCGGCATTGCTGCCGTCGGCGCGCTGGCCACGGCGCTGGTTGTTCTGTGGACGAGGTTCGCGTACTTCCGGCTTTTCAGCCTCGACCGCGGAGATGTCGAAGCCCATCAGGTCGCCATCCGGGATCTTCTGGCGAGTGACGCGCTCGATGCTCTTGAGCAGTTTTTCCTCGTCCGGGGCAACCAGCGAGATGGCCTCGCCCGAGCGGCCCGCACGACCGGTACGGCCGATACGGTGAACGTAGTCTTCCTCGACGTTGGGCAGCTCGAAGTTGACCACGTGGGGCAGTTGGTCGATATCCAGGCCGCGGGCGGCGATATCGGTAGCGACCATGATCCGCACGGCGCCCGACTTGAAGTCGGCCAGGGCCTTGGTGCGGGCGTTCTGGCTCTTGTTGCCGTGGATCGCGGCGGCGGTCAGGCCGTGCTTCTCAAGGTACTCGGCCAGGCGGTTGGCGCCGTGCTTGGTGCGGGTGAAGACCAGTACCTGTTCCCACGCGCCGGAAGTGATCAGGTGCGCCAGCAGGGCACGCTTGTGGCTGGCCGGCAGGCGGAACACGCGCTGCTCGATACGCTCCACCGTGGTGTTCGGCGGGGTGACTTCGATGCGCTCGGGGTTGTGCAGCAGCTTGTCGGCGAGGTCGGTGATGTCCTTGGAGAAGGTCGCCGAGAACAGCAGGTTCTGGCGCTTGGCCGGGAGGCGGGCGAGGACCTTCTTCACATCGTGGATGAAGCCCATGTCGAGCATGNNGGTCGGCTTCGTCCAGCACCAGGATCTCGACGTGGCTGAGATCGACGCTGCCCTGGCCGGCCAGGTCGAGCAGGCGACCCGGGCAGGCGACGAGGACGTCGACACCACGGGACATGGCCTGGACCTGCGGGTTCATGCCGACGCCGCCGAAGATGCAGGCGCTGACGAATTTCAGGTCACGGGCGTAGATCTTGAAGCTGTCGTGGACCTGGGCCGCCAGTTCGCGGGTCGGGGTCAGGACCAGGACGCGCGGTTGGCGCGGGCCGTGGCGTTGGGATTTGTCCGGGTGGCCACCCGGGAACAGGCGTTCGAGAATCGGCAGGGCGAAACCGCCGGTCTTGCCCGTACCTGTCTGTGCCGCGACCATCAGGTCGCGACCTTGCAACACGGCGGGAATGGCCCGCTGTTGCACTGGAGTCGGCTGGGTGTAGCCCGCAGCCTCGATAGCGCGGACTAGAGCCTCGGAGAGACCGAGGGAAGCAAAGGACATGAGAAATCCTGTTCTAGTAAGGGCTGTGCCCGATGGGATGATCTTGCCTGGCGCGAGGGGCATCGGGGGCGATGCTGTCGCGTCCGGTCCTGCTGGTCTGCCTGTGCATTCGAAGGTCGGGATGCGTTGTTCAGGGCCAGCGTCCGGGCGTAAGCCTGGCGGAAAGGCCCGAGTATAACAGAGCAATCAGGGAGTGCTGCTTTCCTGCTGCTCAACGGTTTCTGTAGCCGGCGCCGCTACATGGCCATAGCGCGCCTGCAGTTCGGCATAGGCCGGTTCCTGCTTGAAGCGCCGCAGTTCGGCGGCGAAGCGCTGGGCCAGCAGGTCCATGCCGGCGTTGCGGCGTACGGCCAGGTATTGCTTCTGCCGGATGATGACCAGCGGCAGTTCGGTGATCCGGTCTTGCAGGCCCAATTGCGACAGCATGTAGCGGCCGACGCGGCGGTCTGTGATCAACAGGTCGATGCGCCCGCGCAGCAGCTTGCCGAAGTTGGCTTCCTGGGTCGGCGCCGCCTCGCGGCTGAACAGCGGCGACTGCAGGAAGCCGGCGCCGTAGTCGTAGCCGGCGGAGGTGCCGACGGTGAGGCCCTTCAGGTCTTCCAGCGACTCGACCTCGTGAGGCCGGTCATTGGCCTGGAACAGCACGAACTCGACCACCGACAGCGGCTCGCTGGGGTAGTACAGCTGACCGCTGCGCAGCTCGTTCTGGAAGATGTCGATGACGCCGTCGGCCAGGCCCTGCTCGATCATCAGCATGCAGCGCTTCCAGGGCATGAATTCCCAGCGCACATCCACGCCCAGGCGCTTGAACACCTCGGCGGTGACTTCGTAGTCGATACCCTTCGGCTCGCCATTTTCCTCGTAGACATAGGGCGCCCAGGGGTCGGTGACGATGCGCAACTGTTCGGCACGGGCCAGCAGGCTCATGCAGCTCAACAGCAGGACGGTCAGCAGACGGAAGCGTTTGGGCATTGGCGGGCGGGTCGGAGGGGCAGGAAGAAGGCGATGGTGCCACAAGTGCGGGGCACCATCGCCATCTGGATCAACGTGGCAGCTTGAGGTTGTTCCAGATCGCCAGGCTAGGTTCGGCCTGGTTCAGGGTATAGAAGTGCAGGCCCGGTGCGCCGCCTTGCAGCAGTTGCTCGCACATCTGGGTGATGACTTCTTCGCCGAACGCCTGGATGCTCTTGACGTCGTCGCCGTAGGCTTCCAGTTGCTTGCGGATCCAGCGTGGGATCTCGGCGCCGCAGGCATCGGAGAACCGCGCCAGCTTGCTGTAGTTGGTGATCGGCATGATCCCCGGTACGACCGGGATCTTCACGCCCAGCTTCTGCACGCGCTCGACGAAGTAGAAATAGCTTTCGGCGTTGAAGAAGTACTGGGTGATGGCGCTGTCGGCACCGGCGTTGGCCTTGCGCACGAAGTTCGCCAGGTCGTCCTCGAAGTTGCGTGCCTGCGGATGCATCTCCGGGTAGGCGGCGATTTCGATATGGAACTGGTCGGCGGTTTCCTGGCGGATGAACTCCACCAGTTCGTTGGCGTAGCGCAGCTCACCGCTGGCCATGCCCATGCCCGAAGGCAGGTCGCCGCGCAGGGCGACGATGCGCTTGATGCCGGCGGCCTTGTACTGGGCCAGCAGGGCACGCAGGTCTTCCTTGCTGTCGCCGACGCAGGACAGGTGCGGCGCGGCAGGGACCTTCACTTCGTTTTCCAGCTGCAGCACGGTGTTCAGGGTGCGGTCGCGGGTCGAACCGCCCGCCCCGTAGGTGCAGGAGAAGAAATCCGGGTTGTAGCCGGCCAGCGTGCGAGCGGTGGCGAGCAGTTTTTCATGTCCAGCATCGGTCTTGGTCGGGAAGAACTCGAAGCTGTAACGGCGTTCCTGAGTCATTTCGAAAGTTCCTTCAGCGTCGGGTTGCACACCGCAAAGCGCCGGCAGGCACCGTGGAAACGGCACCTGCCGGCGGCAGCGGTCGCCTGCGTATCAGTAGCGATAGGCGTGCGGCTTGAATGGACCTTCGACGGTCACGCCGATGTACTCGGCCTGTTTCGGGGTCAGCTGGGTGATCACGCCGCCGAAGCCGCGAACCATTTCCAGGGCCACTTCTTCGTCGAGTTTCTTCGGCAGGACTTCAACGGTCAGGCGCTCGGCTTTCTTCTCGGCGCTCAGGTCGGCGAACTTCTGGGCGAACAGGAAGATCTGGGCCAGGACCTGGTTGGCGAAGGAACCGTCCATGATCCGGCTTGGGTGACCGGTGGCGTTGCCCAGGTTCACCAGGCGGCCTTCGGCCAGCAGGATCAGGTAGTCGTCGTTCTGCGGATCGAAGTCACCGTGACCGGTGCGGTGGATCTTGTGGACCTGCGGCTTGACCTCTTCCCACGCCCAGTTCTTGCGCATGAAGGCGGTGTCGATTTCGTTGTCGAAGTGACCGATGTTGCAGACCACGGCGCGTTTTTTCAGCGCCTTGAGCATGTTCGCGTCACAGACGTTGACGTTGCCGGTGGTGGTCACGATCAGGTCGATCTTGCCCAGCAGGGCGGCGTCGATGCTGGCTTCGGTGCCGTCGTTGATGCCGTCCTTGAACGGCGAAACCACTTCGAAACCGTCCATGCAGGCCTGCATGGCGCAGATCGGGTCGACTTCGGTGACCTTGACGATCATGCCTTCCTGACGCAGGGACTGGGCCGAGCCCTTGCCCACGTCACCGTAGCCGATCACCAGGGCCTGCTTGCCCGACAGCAGGTGGTCGGTACCGCGCTTGATGGCGTCGTTCAGGCTGTGACGGCAGCCGTATTTGTTGTCGTTCTTGCTCTTGGTGACCGAGTCGTTGACGTTGATCGCCGGGATCTTCAGTTCGCCCTTGGCCAGCATGTCCAGCAGGCGGTGCACGCCGGTGGTGGTTTCTTCGGTGACGCCGTGGATCTTGTCCAGCATCGCCGGGTATTTCTTGTGCAGGATCTCGGTCAGGTCGCCGCCGTCGTCGAGGATCATGTTGGCGTCCCACGGCTGACCGTCTTTCAGGATGGTCTGCTCGATGCACCACTCGTACTCTTCCTCGGTCTCGCCTTTCCAGGCGAACACAGGGATGCCGGCGGCGGCGATGGCGGCAGCGGCCTGGTCCTGGGTGGAGAAGATGTTGCAGGACGACCAGCGCACTTCGGCACCCAGGGCAACCAGGGTTTCGATCAGCACGGCGGTCTGGATGGTCATGTGGATGCAGCCGAGGATTTTCGCGCCCTTGAGGGGCTGCTCTTCCTGGTATTTGCGGCGCAGGCCCATCAGCGCTGGCATTTCCGACTCGGCGATGATGGTTTCGCGACGGCCCCAGGCGGCCAGGGAGATGTCGGCGACTTTGTAATCGTTAAAACCTGCAGGCGTGTTTACAGCGCTCATTGAGAGCCTCCATTCGTAGTGTGCGAATGGGCGCCGTTGTGCGTTGAGAGTCCGCGATGCTGCCTGCGGACAACGCCCCGACCGAGCCTGACAGGATCGAACCTGCTGCAGCGCCCCTCGGTCGGGTGGCGGGAGCGACGACCGCGGAGGGTCATCGCCGAAAAACGCGGGGATTATAGCCGGGCTTTTGTGTCGGCCCAAGGACAAAAGCGTCGCGCGCGACAGGTGACGGGGCAATGGGCCTACAAAGGCCATGGTCAGGGTGCTGGCAAATAGGTCTAGGATGTAGGTGCGGGGCCGCCAAGGCCCATTCTTGACATGCCAGGCCGCTTAGGAGCACGCATGAATTTCCACACCCGCAAGTGGGTAAAACCCGAAGACCTCAACCCCAACGGCACCCTGTTCGGCGGCAGCCTGCTGCGCTGGATCGACGAGGAGGCGGCGATCTACGCGATCGTCCAGCTGGGCAACCAGCGTGTGGTGACCAAGTACATTTCCGAGATCAACTTCGTCAGCGCCTCGCGCCAGGGCGACATCATCGAACTGGGGATCACCGCGACCGAGTTCGGGCGCACGTCCATTACGTTGAAGTGCGAAGTGCGCAACAAGATCACCCGCAAGAGCATCCTGACCGTCGACCGCATGGTGTTCGTCAACCTGGGCGAGGACGGCTTGCCGGCAGCCCACGGGCGGACCGCGATCAAGTATGTGCAGGATCAGTTTCCGGACAGCGCCGTTGAGTGACTGACGTGAGGGCCCCATCGCCGGCAACGCCGGCTCCCACGGTTATCGCGTATACCGCCGGACCTTGTGGGAGCCGGCGTTGCCGGCGATGGCGGTCTATCAGGTTGCAGGCTGCTCGCTGACACCCTTCACCACCCGGCCCACGGTCAACCCCTGCACCAGGATCGAAGACAGCACGACGATGTAGGTGATCGACAGCAGCAGGTCCCGCT
>DQAA01000385.1:324-5879 GCA_003523465.1 Pseudomonas sp. | reverse complement strand
TGATCATTGCCCACCGCCTGTCCGCGGTGAAGCAGGCCGACCGCGTACTGGTCTTCGACGGTGGCCATGTCGCCGAGGATGGCGGTCATCAGCAGTTGATCGCCGAGGGCGGTTTGTACGCCAAGCTGTACGGTCACTTGCAGCAAAGTTGAGCCTTGTTTGTGAGAAATCACTTATCCGCATGAAGGCAAATGGCCTAGTCTGTATCGGAACAGAGTGAGGCCGCTCACCGATGCTGCTGCAAGGGATTTCATGAAGGGAAAACGGACACTCGAAACGCCCAGGCTGCTGGGCCTCATCTGGCCATTTATCGCGGTTGTACTGTTCCAGGCGCTGCTGGGTGGCATGAGCCTTTATGCGCTGTCGGCGATGCGCGCCTATGTGGCGGGGGAGAGCCTCTGGTCCAAGGGGCAGAAGGACGCCATCTACTACCTCAGTCTCTATGTCGATACAGGGGACGAAGAGAATTTCCGCAAGTACCAGCAGGCGTTCGCCATTCCCGAGGGCAGTCACCGCCTGCGCCTGGCCCTCGATCTTCAGCCGCCGGACCTGGAAGGCGCGCGCCAGGGCATCCTGGCCGGGGGCAACCACCCCGACGATGTCGCCAGCGTGATCTGGTTCTACCTCAACTTCCGCCATGTCAGTTACCTGGAAAAAGCCATCGACCGCTGGCAGGTGGGCGACAGCTTTCTGCAGGAACTGGATACCGTGGCCCAGGAAATTCACGCCGGTATCGCCAGCAAGCGCGCCACGGCCCGCGACCTGATGGCCTGGAAGCAGCGCATCGTCGACATCAACGACAACGTCACTCCCGCAGCACGGGCCTTCAGCGATGCCCTCGGCGAAGGTTCGCGGATGCTCCTGCGGCTTCTGTTGCTGACCAACCTGGCCACGGCCGTGTTCCTTATCGCCCTGGCCTGGCTGCGTTCGAGCAAGCTGCTGGCCCAGCGCCAGGCCTTTGCCAGCGCCTTGCAGGTGGAAAAGGAGCGGGCGCAGATCACCCTGGCCTCGATTGGCGATGGGGTCATCACCACCGATGTCGACGGCTGCATCCTTTATATGAACCCCGCCGCGGAGGCGCTGACCCACTGGGACNNGGGCCTGCCGCTGGCGGCGCTGTTCAGCCTGCTGGATGACAACGCCGAGAAGGACAGCCTGACCCTCACCGAACATATCCTCAACGGCGCGCTGAGTGGCGGCGCCGAGCATGTCCGGCAGATCCAGCGCCTGGACGGCAGCACCGTGGCGGTGGCCCTGGTGGGGGCGCCGATCATCAGCGAAGGGCGTATCAGCGGCACCGTGCTGGTGCTGCATGACATGACCCAGGAGCGCCAGTACATCGCCAACCTGTCGTGGCAGGCGACTCACGATGCCTTGACCGGTCTGTCCAACCGTCGCGAATTCGAATACCGCCTNNCCTTGAACAGGCGCTCGCCGAGCTGGCCCGGCACAGCGGGCGGCATTCGCTGATGTTCCTCGATCTCGACCAGTTCAAGCTGGTCAACGACACCAGTGGTCACGCCGCGGGCGACGAGTTGCTGCGACACATCTGTGCGGTGCTGCAGTCGGGGCTGCGCGAAGGCGATGTGCTGGCCCGGCTGGGCGGCGACGAGTTTGGCGTGCTGCTTCACGATTGCCCGGCGGATCAGGCCGAGCGGATCGCCGAGAACCTGCGGCAGTCGGTGCAGAGCCTGCACTTCGTCTGGAAGGGCCGGCCGTTCATGAACAGCGTGAGTATCGGCCTGGTGCACCTGAACCAGGCCCCGGATTCACTGGAAGGGGCGCTGCGTGCCGCTGACATGGCCTGCTACATGGCCAAGGAGAAGGGGCGCAACCGGGTGCAGCTGTATCAGGCCGACGATACCGAGCTGTCGGTTCGCTTTGGCGAGATGGCCTGGATCCAGCGGTTGCATATCGCTCTGGAAGAGAACCGCTTCTGTCTGTACGCCCAGGAAATCGCGGCGCTGCATCCCGAGGAGGGCGGTGGCGGGCATCTGGAAATCCTCTTGCGCCTGCACGACGAAAGCGGACGGATCATCCTCCCGGACAGTTTCATTCCCGCCGCCGAGCGCTTCGGCCTGATCACGGCCATCGATCGCTGGGTGGTGAACAGCGTGTTCAGGCTGATCCGCCAGTGTCTCGACGAAGGCACGCAGGGGCCGTTGGCAATGTGCTCGATCAACCTGTCGGGCAACAGCATCGGCGATGACAAGTTTCTCGATTACCTGCGCCGGCAGTTCAGCGAGCACGGGATTCCCCCTGAATTGATCTGTTTCGAAATAACCGAGACCAGCGCGATTGCCGATCTTGGGAGTGCCATTCGTTTTATCAATGAATTGAAAGGATTGGGTNNTTGCAAATTTTCCCTTGACGATTTTTGCGCCGGGATGTCGTCGTTCGCGTATCTGAAACATTTGCCTGTAGACTTCCTCAAGATCGACGGAAGTTTCGTCAAGGATATGCTCGACGATCCGATTAACCGGGCGATGGTCCAGGTGATCAACCACATTGGCCACGTCATGGGTAAGCGCACCATCGCCGAGTTTGTCGAGACGCCGCTGATCGAGCAGGCTTTGCGGGAGATCGGGGTGGACTACGCCCAGGGCTTCCTGATCGAGCGGCCCCAGGTCTTCACCTGTGCCAGCCTGCAGCGTCAGCGCGACGCGGCCAGGCCATTGTTGTTCGGCTCGCCGGGGACATTGCGCTGACGCTTCTATCCAAATCACAAGGACAAGGAGCTGACAGTGATTGATGCCTTTACCCGGACTGGTCCATTGATGGACGCCAGCAGTTATCCCCTCTGGGCCCAGCGCCTGATTCAGGAATGTGCCGCAAGCAAGCGCCGCGTGGTGGAACATGAGTTCTACCAGCGCTTGCGCGACGGCCAGGTCTCCAGCCGGACCATGCACCAATACCTGGTGGGTGGTTGGCCGGTGGTCGAGCAATTCTCGGTGTACATGGCCCGTAACCTGACCAAGACGGTCTATGGCCGCCATCCTGGCGAGGACATGGCGCGGCGCTGGCTGATGCGCAATATCCGTGTCGAACTCAACCATGCCGACTACTGGGTGCACTGGTGCGAGGCCCATGGCGTCAGCCTTGACGATCTGCAGGCGCAGGACGTGCCGGCGGAGCTGCAGGCGCTGAGCGACTGGTGCGTGCATACCTGCACGGCGGATTCGCTGGTGGTGGCCATGGCGGCGACCAACTATGCGATCGAAGGGGCGGTGGGGGAGTGGTCGGCGGTGGTCTGTGCGACCGACACCTACGCCATGGGCTTCCCCGAGGAAAGCCGCAAGCGGGCGATGAAGTGGCTGAAGATGCATGCCCAGTACGACGATGCCCACCCGTGGGAAGCGCTGGAAATCATCTGCACCCTGGCCGGCAACAGTCCGACCAAGGCTTTGCAGGTCGAGCTGAAACGGGCGATCTGCAAGAGCTACGACTATATGTTCCTGTTCCTCGAACGCTGCATGCAGCTGGAACACAGTGAGTCTGGCCAGGACGCCCGCCGTCAGGGTGCCCTGGCCTGATGCTTATTGGGCGTTGAACGCCTGACCATTGACCCCGGTGCTGTCCGGGCCCATCAGGTAGAGGTAGACCGGCATGATCGCCTCGGGCAGCGGGTTGTCCTGCGGGTTTTCCGCCGGGTACGCCTGGGCGCGCATGCTGGTACGGGTGGCGCCCGGGTTCACGCTGTTGGCCCGGACCGGGGCAACGCCTTCCAGTTCGTCCGCCAGGGTCTGCATCAGGCCCTCGGTGGCGAACTTCGACACGCCATAGGCACCCCAGTAGGCGCGGCCCTTGCGCCCGACGCTGCTGGAGGTGAATACCACCGATGCATCTTCCGACAGCTTGAGCAGCGGCAGCAGGGTCTGGGTCAGCATGAACATGGCGTTGACGTTGATGTGCATGACGCGCATGAAGTTGTCGCCGCTCAACTGCTCCAGCGGCGTGCGCGGGCCGATGATCGAGGCGTTGTGCAGCAGGCCGTCGAGGCGGCCGAAGGCGTTTTCCACCATGACCGCCAGTTCGTCGTACTGATGCGGCAGGGCGGTTTCCAGGTTGAACGGAATGACTACCGGCTGCGGGTGGCCGGCGGCTTCGATTTCGTCATAGACCGCGGCCAGGTTGGCTTCGGTCTTGCCCAGCAGCAGCACGGTGGCACCGTGGGCGGCGAAGGCCTTGGCCGCTGCAGCACCGATCCCGCGACCGGCGCCGGTGACCATGATGACCCGGCCTTTGAGCAGTTCTGGGCGGGCGGAATAGTCGAACATGGGAGTTGCCTCGAAAAGGAAATGGCTTCAGGCCATGCCGCAGGGCATGGCCCAGGACAGGGTGGTCAGCAGCCGCACAGGGCGCTGTCGAGCACCTTGCGCAATTCCAGCGGGTGATCGACCACCACGTCCGCACCCCAGTTGTTGGGGTTGTCCTCGGGATGAATATAGCCGTAGCGCACCGCTGCGGTGCGGGTGCCGGCATCGCGGCCGGACTCGATGTCGCGCAGGTCGTCGCCGACGAACAGGACGCTGGCCGGATCCAGGCCAAGGGTCTTGCAGGCGAGGATCATCGGCTCGGGGTCGGGCTTGCTGTTCTTCACGTGGTCCGGGCAGATCAGCAGGGCGGAACGCTCGGCCAGGCCCAGGCGCTGCATGATCGGTTCGGCGAAGCGCACCGGCTTGTTGGTGACCACGCCCCACAGCAGCTTGCCGCGCTCGATGTCCTGCAGCAGCTCTTCCATGCCGTCGAACAGCTTGCTGTGGACGGCGCAGTCGCGCTCGTAGCGCTCGAGGAACTCCAGGCGCAGGGCTTCGAAATCAGGGTGTTCCGGGTCCATGCCGAAGGTGGCCGCGACCATTGCCCGTGCACCGCCGGAAATCACGTCGCGGACACGCTTGTCGTCGATCGCCGGCAGGCCGCGATCGGCGAGCATGCCCTGGCAGATGGCGATGAAGTCCGGCGCCGTGTCGAGCAGGGTGCCGTCCATGTCGAAAAGTACTGCTCGCAAACGCATGCTCATTCCTCGCGCAGGGTCTGGATCATGTAGTTGACGTCAACGTCGGCGGCCAGCTTGTAGTGCTTGGTCAGCGGGTTGTAGGTCAGGCCGATGATGTCCTTGACGCTCAGGCCTGCCGCGCGGCTCCAGGCGCCGAGTTCGGAAGGACGGATGAATTTCTTGAAGTCATGGGTGCCGCGGGGCAGCAGCTTCATGATGTATTCGGCGCCGATGATGGCGAAGAGGTAGGCCTTCGGATTGCGGTTGATGGTGGAGAAGAACACCTGGCCGCCGGGCTTGACCATCTTGAAGCAGGCGCGGATCACCGAGGACGGGTCCGGGACGTGCTCGAGCATTTCCAGGCAGGTGACCACGTCGAACTGCTCGGGCATCTCTTCGGCCAGGGCTTCGGCGGTGATCTGCCGGTATTCGACGTTTACGCCGGACTCCAGCTGGTGCAGTTGCGCCACCGCCAGCGGCGCCTCGCCCATGTCGATCCCGGTCACGGTGGCACCGCGCAGGGCCATGGCTTCGCTGAGGATGCCGCCGCCGCAACCGA